>JAQWSU010000016.1 GCA_029243025.1 Pirellulaceae bacterium
CATCACCTATGCCGGGGAATACATTTCATGGTTCGATGCCTGGTTAGTATCGCAAGAGCTGGCCAATCGAGCCGTGGTTATCAACGCAGGTCTTCCCAGCGAAACAGTATCCGGACTTAGCGAAGCTGGACACGCCGGTGGGCAATTCCCTCGCCCCGACCTTGCTGAACGCCTGAAGCGGGTGCTAACGGTCACAAAACCGGACCTCGTCTTCGCCTGCTATGGAATTAACTGTGGCATCTATCAACCGCTAAACGAGCAACGATTCGAACGTTACCAGCAGGGCATCACGAAACTGAAAGATGAAGTCGAAGCCTTTGGCGCTCAATTAATTCTAATCACGCCACCATGCTTCGATGACCAACGAGCCCAAAAAAATTACTCGTATAACAAGGTCTTGAACGAGTATTCGAAATGGCTGGTAAAGCAAGAGAACGATGATTGGATGATCATCGACTTGCATGGTCCGATGTCACACGAATTATCGGAACGTCGAAAATCAAACCCTAATTTCACCTTCCAACCTGATGCCGTTCACCCCAATGCCGAAGGGCATCGATTTATCGCCGAGCAATTGATTGATTGGTTCGGCGGGCCATTGAATGACAAAGGCGACAAGCAAATCAGAAAGCTCGTCGATCAACGCTTGAAATTGCGACGAGATGCTTACCTTGCTGCGGCCGGACACAAACGACCCGGTATCAGATCTGGTTTACCCGTCAAACAGGCCGAACAAGAAGCCGAAAAACTCACCCAACGAATGAATCAGGATAGCGTGAACACGTCAAATCCGAGGGAATAACTCTTCTGCCGCCCAACAATTGGTTTGACAGCTTACAACGGAGAGTTACGACATCTCCAAGAACAATCATTGGATTCACGGCGGCCGCGAAATTGACCGCTGAATTCTACTAGCGACAAGCGTGGAGCAAAGGTTATGCTATGGAGACACTGCAGGATCCCCACCCCAACAGCAACTTGCCAATGCACTGCGACTTGCCGATGCACTGCCCTCTCCTGTTTACTTCCATTAATCGATCCTTGTTATGCCTGCTGATGCTGTTCAGTAGCGCTACGGCTCAAGCAGCCGAGCATGAGTTCTTCGAAACAAAAATCCGGCCGCTCCTGGCCGAGCACTGCTATTCGTGCCATTCCGGAAAATCAGAAAAGTTACAAGCCGGCTTGTATCTCGATCGAGCCGATGGCTTGACTCAAGGCGGCGAGAGTGGTCCCGCCATTGTGGCCGGAAAACCGGATGAGAGCCTTTTAATTCGCGCCGTCCGCTATGAAGAAAATGAAATGCCACCGGACGGCAAATTGGCCGACGCCGAGATTGCGGCGCTGACGAAATGGGTTGAACGAGGAGCCAAATGGCCCGCGGATCAAACGAATGCAAAGATCGCGAATGAAACAGGCTACGACTGGAACTATTTTCGCAACGAACACTGGTCGCTCCAACCCATCACGTTACCTATTCCGCCAACGGTCAACGAGACGGATTGGCCAAAGGATGATATCGATCAATTTGTATTGGCGGCTCTTGAATCCGCAAACTTGCCACCGGCGAAAGCTGCCTCACCACAGATTCTCGCACGTCGCATTTACCTGGACCTGATCGGCATTCCACCCACGCCGAATGAAGTTGACGAATTCGTTTCGGCAGCGGCCGAAGGTCGACAACAGGCAATCGCCGACTTGGTGGACAACTTGCTTGCTTCCCCGCATTACGGTGAGCGTTGGGGACGCCATTGGCTCGACGTCGCACGCTACTCGGATGGCTACGGCGGCTTCCTTGACAACCGGGCAAATCAACACGCGTGGCGATATCGCGACTGGGTTGTGAAAGCCTTCAACAACGATCAACCGTACGATCAATTCGTGAAAGCCCAAATCGCTGGAGACCTACTCGGCACTCAAAGTGACGCAATTGGAACCGGTTTCTTCGCGCTTGGACCCAATTATCAGTCTGATGGGGGAGATCCAGACAGTGTCGCTCAGGCAAAGAGCGAGACCTTAGATGATCGCATGGATACCTTGTCGCGTGGCTTCCTGGCGTTAACCGTTTCCTGTGCTCGCTGTCACGACCACAAGTTCGATCCGATCCCTCAGATCGATTATTATTCACTCGCAGGCATCTTCCACAACAGTGGTGTGCGTGAAACACCACTTGTCTCCGACGACATCGTCAAGGCTTACAATGACCGCCAAAACGAGATTAAGCAGCGCGAGAAGCAGATCAACGAACTGCAAAAGAAAGCCAAACAGGAGAATCGAGAACTTTCTAAATCAGAACAAACTCAGCTCGAAAAATGGAAAGTAGAGCTCGATGAGCTGCGGAAGTCCGCTCCGTCCAAATATCCATCCGCCCACGCGCTGCACGACAAGGGAAGCAGCAATCTACACGTTGCCTTGCGTGGCAATTCGCGCAAGCCAGGCGAGGAAGCCCCGCGCCGCTTCCTGGAAATACTCTCAGCGACCGAACGGTCCCCTTACTCAGAGGGCAGCGGAAGAATCGAATTGGCTAATTCGATCGCGAATGCCTCCAATCCACTCACCGCGCGGGTGATCGTTAATCGGATCTGGCTGCAACATTTCGGTAAAGCACTCGTGCGATCGCCGAGCAATTTCGGTTCACTCGGTGAGACACCGACACACCCCCTGCTACTGGACTGGCTGGCGGCAAATTTCATCGAATCCGGCTGGTCGATCAAGACACTGCATCGGCAGATCATGTCGTCATCGACCTATCAAATGAGCAGCCAAATGAACTCGGACAATTTCGCTCGCGACGGTGACAATCGTCTTATCTGGCGAATGAATCCACGCCGAATGGATGTCGAAGCCTGGCGAGATTCGTTACTGGCGGTGACCGGCGAATTGGACCTGACGATTGGTGGACCACCGCTCGATAACTTATCTTCAACTCGACGCCGCACGCTCTATGCAAAAGTAAGTCGAAACGGAGATGTCTTCGAATCAGATCGATTTCTAAGGCTCTTCGATTTCCCTTTGATGCGTGCGACAGTGGCTCAGCGACCATCCAGCATCGTTCCCCAACAATTCCTCTTCCTGATGAATAGCCGATTCATGGTGGATCGTGCCGAGGCTCTGGCCACAAAACTTGAAACGGCTGCAACGAATGATGACCAACGTATCGAGCTAGCCTATCGCCTACTGTTCGGAAGATTACCCCGTGCAAACGAATTAGAATTGGGGCGCAGATTTGTCTCGGACAACTCTAGTTTGAAAAACCCTGACGAAAATGGCGATAAATTGGCCAGATTTGTGCAATATGCACAGGTGCTTTTGAGTTCCAACGAGTTCATGTATGTGCGATAATTTCTAGTAAATTCGGAATCCAGATTTACCCCGCGGTCAAGCAATGACCTGAGGAGCCTCGACGATGAGCCATCGTGCCGCCCGCCCCCACCGAAATCCGCATCCCCCCGTCAATCGGCGCGAGATGTTGCAGCGAATTGGGGCTGGATTCGGTTCGCTCGGCCTGGCGGGTATGCTCGCTGCCGAACCGGCCCACGCGACTCAGGCAGGGTCTCCCTTGGCACCCAAAGCTCCCCACTTTGCACCGAAAGCCAAACACGTCATTCAATTGTTCATGCCGGGTGGTCCGTCGCAAGTCGATACCTTTGATTACAAACCGCAGATTGATAAACATGCGGGAGAACGTCCAAGCATTGTCAATCGCAAGACACTGCGAAATACAAAAAACGGTTTGTTCCCCTCCCCGTTTGGATTTCAACAATACGGCCAATCGGGCAAATGGGTTAGTGACATTTTCCCACATGTCGCGCAACACGTAGACGACCTCTGTTTTGTTCATTCAATGCATACCGATATCCCGGAACATGCCGGCGCGATGCTGATGATGAATCTGGGCCATTTGCAACCCAGCCGCCCAAGTATGGGATCTTGGCTGACCTACGGCCTGGGAACCGAGAATCAAGATTTGCCTGGATTCATCGCAATGAGTCCGCGAGCTCAACCGCGCGGCAAGCTGGCCAATTGGGGAAACTCATTTTTGCCAGGTGCCTATGCGGGAACCTACGTCAATATCGCCGAAATGAAGCAGGACCAAATCTTGCGGGACTTGAAGAACAATTGGCTACCTCGAGCCTCGCAACGCCAACAAGCCGATCTGCTAGCCAAGCTGAATCATTTGGATTTGGAGCAACAACAGACCGACCAACAATTGGAAGCCAGCATTCAAGCCATGGAAATGGCGTTCCGCATGCAATTTGCAGTTCCCGATGTCTTCGATACAACCCAAGAAACCCAAACCACACTCGATATGTACGGCGACAGCGAATATGCCAAGGGCTGTCTCTTGGCAAGACGTCTCGTTGAACGTGGCGTCCGTATGGTGCAGCTATCCCATTCAATCGATGGCTATGACATCGCCTGGGATACCGGACATGGCGATATCGCGGGAGGTCACAAACGGCTCGCTCAAGCTTGCGATCAGGGCATTGCGGCACTGATCAAGGATCTAAAACAACGAGGACTGTTCGACAGTACGCTCGTCATCTGGGGTGGTGAATTTGGTCGAGCTCCAACTTCCGAAGGCCAAAAAGGACGCGATCATGATCACTACGGATTCACGGTATGGATGGCAGGAGGCGGTGTAAAAAGCGGTTTGAGCTACGGATCCACCGACGAGTTCGGCTGCACGGCAGTCGAAAATCGCGTTCACGTGCATGACCTCCATGCCACCATTCTCCATCTGATGGGATTGGATCATGAGCGACTTACCTATCGCTACTCAGGTCGCGATTTCCGATTAACGGACGTGCATGGCAAGGTCGTTCACGACATCATCGCCTAGGCTCAACCAACGACGAATGGAATTTTCCGATTGCCCTAAAAAGCTCGTCGTCAACTTTACGAGCAAGTGCACTCGCTATTTTTCCGGAAGGGCCCGATGATAACGATCAACGGACCAATCCCTGTGGCGATCAACCGTTCCATCAGGCCAAAAAATTTCTACCAAATCAACTTGGCTGGTTTCCCCGAGACCAAAATGCAATCGAGCCGGATGCTGTGCCAAGAATGAGTCCCCCGTAACCACTCGACCTATTTGTTCACCATCAGGGGTGTGCACAACGACTTTGGCGCCGATTGGCGAACATCCCTCAGCATGATGATGCAAATCAACGCCAATCCAATGAGCGTCGGTCTGCAAAGTGTTTTGATAAGCATGCAACGTCGTCTCAAAGCCCTGCCCCACAAAATCGTACTGAGCAACAACTAAATCCGGTCGCCCATCGGAGTCGAGATCGGCCCCGACGACGGAGCGGGCATCATATTCAAAACTGACTCCCAACAGGAATGCAATATCGGTGTACTTTTGCCCATCGATACTGAGTAATAAGCGGTTGTGTTCAAAGCCGTTCCAAGATATCTGCCCCTGATCCAAGTCGCGCAAAGAGTCGGCAAAAAATGATTGCAGAGGTTTACTTTCATCAGAAGATCCGGTGTAAATGTCATGGCGCCAATAGGTCGTACAATAATCCTGACATGACTGACCGCTTCGAAAACCGTTTGCCACGTAAATATCTCGATCGCCATCCAAGTCGAAGTCAAATGAGGTGGTGCCCCAAGACCATCCGGTACGTGCCACTTGGGCAGCAAACGAAGGCGAAGCAAAATCGTTTTGACGACGCAGATACATCCGATTTCCGTAACCCATCGCACCACGCATTCGATGAATGTCCGGACGATCCTCACGCCCTAACCCCAGTCGATCAAGTCGTCGAGCAGTCGTACTGCTCATTCCAATTGCATAAATATCAGTTAGCCCATCTCGGTCAAAATCAGCCAAGGTGTGGGCCATCCCGAACAAGTGACGCTCAGGCAGGACTTTTTCGGTGATATCAACAAAATGACCATTGCCCTGATTTTCGTGTAAGTCAACGCCTGCATAGTCACTGACAACCAACAAATCTTGATCACCATCATCATCCCAATCAAACAACGAAGTGCTGTAGGTACGGCGTCTACGCTTCGCGGCTAAACCAGCCGATTGTGTCGCATCAGTAAAATGTCCCCGACCATCATTCAGCAAGAGAAACGACGGTTCACCGTCGTTCGCATCATAATAGGGAGTCGGCATCTGGCCTTGTCGGTACCCCGGCTTGTACTGCGTGACCCAAAGATCTAAATCCCGATCTCCGTCGACATCTCCAGCAGTAATGGCAGCTGCTTCCGGGGCGTAAATCACCGAATCCACAACGGGCTCCTCGTTGAATTCACCCTTCGAATTACCAACATAAATCACGAGCCGGCCCTGCTTATCGACAGCAGCAAAATCGGCTCGCCCATCGGCAGTCAAATCGGCGACAACACCCGACTCAGCCAGCGGAACGAAATGTTTGAACAAGGATGCTTCTTTAAATCGCCCTGCCCCTTGATTCCAGTAAACACGGTTCCAACGACTAATCAAAATCTCTGGAAAACCATTGCCATCAAGATCGTAGACGATAATGGGATGAGCGCTTGCATGTTGGTCAGGGCGACGACGATAGGTCAACACCCGCCGAAATACAGGGCGTCCTGTACGCGCAAGGATCTCCAAATCCCGAACGGTTAAATCAGCCGGCTGTGGGTCCGGCTGACCTTCTTTCCATTTCACATCAAGGTTGCCACGCACAATAATGCGTTGCTGAGGAACGTCCTCTTCCAATGTACCTGTCAGTGGACGAGCCAGATGCAAAACAAAACCAACCACCGAATGCGCACCTTCGGATGTGCGTTGAAAAGTTGCGTGATGCCACTCCGATTCAAGCAAGCGAAACTGCTGCTGTTTCAACTTGGCTCCAATTTCCTGCCAACCGTCCGGAGTCACGTTCTGCAACTGGTCACTGAATTGAAATCGGCGGATGCCCAATTCCAAGTTTTCCGCGTGCGTAGGCATCGGAAACGACAAGCGATCGAACAACACATGAGCCAAAACATCAAGCGGTTGTTCAGCAACTCGCAATTTATCCCAGAGTGAAACAAAATACTGTTCATATGCCTGGGCAGCGACCTCCTCCGACCAGACATTCTGATCCAATTGCTGACGTTCAGCCTTGAGCCGGTTCAACGAATCCGAGGGATTCAATGATGATTCACCGGGAGAATCTTCGAGGATTGGCTGCAGCGTCGCGGGGTGCGAAGCAAGCTCAGCAGGGGCTTTGGCCGAAATTTCAACCGGCGATTGTTGCGTGTCATCATTCGGCTTCGGAAAATCACATCCGATGACGAAACACAAAACAAACAATTTCGCAGAAAAAAATCCAGCGTTATGAATATTTAACACATTGATCATCGCTATTTAACGCAAGAGTGCTTAAACTCTGTTTTAGATTGTACACACCAAAATCGGGTGCCTTGTCAGTTCTATTTTACTGGACGAACATGAATACGAGCCACAGAGAAAAAATATCATGACGCGATTCGGTTTTTTAATCACCCTTTCGATCGTATTTTCATGCGGCACGCTGCTGGCCGACACGCTCACTTACGACTTTGATGACGGGACATTTCAAGGTTGGGATTACATTACGCCGGAGGGAACGCCCTTCCCTGTAGACGACAGCGACAGCGGATGGATTGCTTCCGATGAACCGATCGACATCAACGACGGCTTCACGCTTTTGGCGGCGACCTCGGGAGATTTTCGTGTGGTGCCGGATCCTTGGGGCACTCGTGATTGCCTGGGCGCTACGATTTGCTATACGCAAGTCTTGCGATCACCACCGTTCGAATTGGGCGCGTCAGGCGATTTGACGATCGATATGATGGGTGGCGGTGCACAATCGAACCGACCATACGATCCCGAAGTAGATCTCTTACCCGAAGAACCCGAAGACATGATGGAACTGAAGGACAGCCTCGGCTATCAGGGATTCGGTTTGCTGGACATCGATGCTAACGAATACGTCGCATTCGGCTTCTCCTCTCACGAAAATGATGGCAAAGCGCGACCCGATGACCCTGTCACACGAAAAGACTGGGAAACCGTTGCGATTCCGGAAGCCGAGTTGGCGAGCTTCGCGAATAATGGCAAACAGTATTCCGTCGATGTCTTTGACTCCTACTCCGGAGGCTGGGCCTGGATTGGATTCGATACTGTGAAAATTCCGATCGCGGGTGCTGCTGGCGAACCGGGTGATTTTAATGCGAACGGCGTCCTCGATGGCGATGATATCGAAGCGTTATCGGCAGCCGTTAGGGATGGAGCAACGGACAGCAAATGGGATGTTGACGGCAACTCTCTGGTCAACAACGACGACCGACTGTTCTGGGTAAATGATCTCAAAATGACCTACTTGGGCGATTCAAATCTCGACGGCGAATTCAACAGTAGTGACTTTGTCGCAGTCTTTGCCAAGGGCCAGTACGAGGACGCAATCTCGAACAACTCAACCTGGTCGGATGGAGACTGGAACGGAGACAGTGATTTTGATAGCAGCGACTTCGTCGCGGCATTTGCAGCGGGTGGGTATGAAAAAGGACCTCGTGTACCGGCGGCCGCCTTGGTACCCGAGCCAGCCTCAGCCACTGGATTACTGCTGGGAATCATCGGTCTGCTACTAAGCAGCCGTCGCCGCAAGTAAGTGGCTTGGCCCCACGAACGATCAATCTCTGCCCCCCAAAGCTTTGGGGGGCATTGCGTTTCAGCATCGTTGATAGGCGACCGTTCTTTCGGGATTCTCCTGAAGGTTGATTTGCCAAGGAAACCATGAAGCTTGGCAAATCGCTTTCGTACTCAGCTTTCCCTGCAACCGGTCCCCCTACCGTCTCAGAATCCAGTCTCTTTCCATGCGTGGGCTTCGTAATCGATAAGCCCCACCATCATCTGCCCTCTGCAGATCAAGCGACAAGTAGAAGCACCGATCGGTGGTAACCGCACGGCAAAGCACAAGATTCGATGAAATCTACCGAGTCCAATAAGCTGGTAAATCATCTTGCGTGTCACACAGGATTGCCAGAATGGCCTGACGGTCCGGCCCTGACAAGTGATGAAAACGATCACGTTCATCTTCCCCGGTGAGGATCGCATATAGTCTTTGGTAAACATGGCTTTTGACAACAGTCGGCAAGCCTTCGAAAGATTTAGAATAGATCAGAAAGCTGCAAGGATATTTCATCATTCGAGTCGTCAGATCGAATTCTCTTAGGGAACGGCCGTGGCGATCACGAGGCCCACGTGAAGCAAATTCTGTCGTAAAACTCGAACTTCCTCGAATCGGCGCGGTGAGTTGAAACTCGTCAGCAAACAACATGTATTCGACCAACCGCTCAGCCGCCAAACGTATTCGCCGCTTTGCTGATTCACTTTGAAAATCCGTTGGTCGATTCATCGCCTTGTTCATGACTTGATCGTAGTGAAACGCGGAACGAGTCTCGTAATTGGCACGAGTGATTAAATTGTGCATTCGCGTTTGATGCACCAAAACCATCAAAGCAACGATGTCACTGTGCGAAGACAAATAGGGCTTTGTGTTAAGCCACGGCTGCAGATTCGTAACGTTCGCGCCTTCCTCCAGGTCCAAGACTTCTGGATGATCACGATCGGTCACGGTCACGTTTCCCATGTGTTGCATTGCCCCGTGGGTCCCTGACACATACCAGCCTCCCCAACGCTCTTTAAACGGGCTACGCTGATCTGTCGTGAAAGTGCCTGAGCCGTAAAACGGTTGCCCCGATTGATCTGCGTAGACAGAACGTACAAGGTGGCCTGGTACGCCAGAAGTTCGAGATGAAGCATGGCAAACGATACACTGTCCTCGATCACGGACCAAATCAGGACGTTCCATTTGCTTCTGGCGAAGCGTGTAAAAGACGCCACCTAGTTGTGGATCGGCGGCGGATATCTCCAACACATCACCGCCCTGCACCCAACCAACATACACGTCGTCGTTGAAATAGATCGCACGTGGTCGCCGTGAAGAAATCTGACGCAATTGAAAACTGGTCTTTGAGAACACCAACATCTGCGACGAAATGGGAATGTCGAGATCCTCAAGTAACGACCGTAAATAGCCGTGTTCGGTATCGTACTCAAGTTTGGATACACCACTCGTAATCTTCATTTTCAACTTGGAGATTGGGTCTGAGGCAACCGTCGATTGGTAACTAATCGGTTTCGATTCAAATTCGATTTGTCCGTGCAACAAAGTTCCCGAAAATAAAGTGGCGCAGAGGCTACTCAAAAACTGACTCAACCTTAGAAATCCCAAACCTCGAAGAGAACTAACACTAGGTTGGACAGTCATCGGTTCAAAATTCCTTTGCTTTCTCGCATTCCAATCGACTACACCTCGGCGCTGAACACCCCCCGACAGATTCAATACTTGTGAAAACACCGCAGACAGAAAAATGATGACCAGAAACATTCGGCACAGCAACCTCGTTCCCGATCGCCTGCGGGAATTCCCCAAAACCTGAAACAAGGGACTACTACAACTTGTAACTTCTTCGCAGGCAAAAGACGAGCCGAAAACAGCTCGCGGAAAAAAGTTTTTCCTTGCCAATTGCCGCCAGCAACGATCGCTGCAAGTCCCTCAACTTAAAAAATTCAATTTGGCAATTGCGAGAAAATAATCATAACGCCGAGATCCACCACTCCATTTATCGGCGACGTAAGCAAACGGGCGACGTAGATAATATCGCCTCGAGCCGAGGCGAAGTGACGGAAATATGAAGGGATTAATGGTCACTCTTTTTACTGAGCGAAACGGCTACCAGCAGGAAATAGCATCGCATCGCAATACACACTCCTGAAATGACCAACAGACGAGTGGGAACAATTCACGACAAACATTGCTCTCTGTGCAACTTCAAGAACCTTTGCATCACCGTCTTTTGATGGGTCAATCAATGCGAATCACCTCCCACACTATCAAGAATTAACCTCTTAAAAGCTCATAACTTGTCAGAGTTAGGAGCAGACCTATAAAAGCGAGCGCCAGCTCAAAGTACCTGCTTGTGAATTGGAGGAAGAGGCTATGAAATTGCGAAAGTCGAAGCGATTTAAATCCCGACCACAGTCATGTAGACGATCTGGCTTGCAGCACGAGCGACTCGAAGACAGAAGCATGCTGACGGCGATGCTTCAGGTCATTCATAACTCACCGTATGCAGAAGCTGCCGTCGTCGATGTCTACGCAAACGACGCTTTGTTGCTGGACGACTTTGCTTTTCGCGAAGCGTCTCCCTTTGTTGAGGTCCCCTCCGGAGTGGATATCACGCTTGATATCACCGCAGCCGACGCAGCGGACAATAGCCATCCAGTCTCCAGTGCCACCGTCAATCTGGCAAGCGAGACTTACGTGGCGATGGCTGCGGGCGATCCACTCGGACGTGAGGGACAGCCAGCATTCGGATTGGCCGTCACCGATATGGGACGTGAGGCTGCCGCGACAGAAGGGAACGCTGAATTCTTGGTCGTTCACGGATCGCCCGATGCACCCACGGTTGACGTGGTGGCGCGTGGAGTCGGAACCCTGGTCGAGAATATTTCCTACCCGGAATTCGCGTCGGATTACCTATCAGTCGCTCCCGCCAACTACACAATCGACATCACCCCTGGCGACGATGACGCAGTCGTGGCTTCCTTCGAAGCCGACCTAAGTGGCGCCGCTGGAGCAGCCTTGGTCGTCGCCGCGTCTGGATTCCTGGCTCCCGCAGACGAGTCAGATCCTTCCTTCGGACTGCTTGCGGTATTTGCCGATGGAACCTCCGCTCTCTTGCCAACAGCAGCACCAGAGCCGGCCTCGCTTCAGGTCATTCACAACTCACCCTACGCAGAAGCTGCCGTTGTCGATGTTTATGCCAACGACGCCTTGCTGCTTGATGACTTCGCGTTCCGCGACGCATCTCCCTTTGTTGAAGTTCCCTCCGGAGTGGATATCACGCTTGATATCACCGCGGCGGATGCAGCGGACAACAGCAACCCGGTCTACAGCGCCACCGTCAATCTGGCAAGCGAGACTTACGTGGCGATGGCTGCGGGCGATCCACTCGGACGTGAGGGACAGCCAGCATTCGGATTGGCCGTCACCGACATGGGACGTGAGGCTGCCGCGACAGAAGGGAACGCTGAATTCTTGGTCGTTCACGGATCGCCCGATGCACCCACGGTTGACGTGGTGGCGCGTGGAGTTGGAATTCTGGTCGATGACATTTCCTACCCGGAATTCGCGCCGGATTACCTATCAGTCGCTCCCGCCAGTTACACGATCGACATCACCCCTGGCGATGATGACGCAGTCGTGGCTTCCTTCGAAGCCGACCTAAGTGGCGCTGCTGGAGCAGCCTTGGTCGTCGCCGCGTCTGGATTCCTGGCTCCCGCAGACGAGTCAGATCCCTCCTTCGGATTGCTTGCAGTATTCGCCGATGGAACCTCCGCTCTCTTGCCAACAGCATCGCTCCCACCCATCCCTGGCGATTCGAACGGTGACGGTGTATTTGATCAGGCCGATCTTGTACTCGCTTTCCAGGGTGGTAAATACGATACGGGAGATCACGCTACGTTTGAACAAGGCGACTGGAATGGAGACGGAGTATTTGACTCGTCAGATCTGATTTCGGCCTTCCAAGCCGGCAACTTCCAGTCTCCCGGTCATCCAGCACCAGCCACCATGGCAGTCGACAGCCTGTTTGCTGACGACGAAGACACTAACAGTTTGCTGATCGGCTAAGCCGCAACGAATGCTCGCAACGCGTAAACTCTCACGTGCCTAGCACGTGAGAGTTTTTTAATAGGGTTGCGAGAACTTGCGGGGAAGCAACGAACAACGTTTCACCTTCTCTCCCTTCGCGCAACAAGCAAATAGGCGGTACCGTTCAACGAATTGGTTGAATTTCTCCCACAACAAGTTGCATGGCAAACGGAGCTTCCACTCTCGAAATTCTCGACGCCAGCGGACCCCATCCGTTCGTCACTCGCCGTGTCTACCGGCAACCCGATCCGTCAGTATTGATTTGGAGTTCCCGCCATTTCCGCAAGCACTTGGTTTTGCCAGAGCATAAACGGCTAGTCGCACTGACAGAAATCCTCACGACATGCCTCTGGTTGCCGCGACAACTCAACTGTTGGATCGGCATCATCTTCGCGATTGGCCCAGCGTGCTTTTCGACGCCAGTGGATTCAGCCTGAGTACCGAATTGGCAAAAGCGTGGTTTCTGCAACCTGAAACGATCAATCGCATTTATTTTGCAGGGGGCGATTTGCTTTTTCATCGGTTCTATGCTGATGCTCCCTGAAACGGCAGTTCAACTGGAAGAATAATCGGCGTTAGCGACCTCGCTTCATTTCGCAAGCCTCATCGGCTCAGGGTGAGTCTCGCAATCTCATTCACTTGGGACTCCCCGCATTCCCAGTTCGAATTCGAGTACAATGGCGAATCCGACTGAATTAGGTTACGGTGGCGAGCCTCTCAAAATAAACGGAAACGGTGGAATCGCGAGATGGCAATTTACGGAACGTCGCTCTTGTCAATCTGCCTGCTCGCAGGGCTAATCGTCGGCAAGCTATTCGGGCTAATCCTGGGGGTAGATGCGAACGTAGGTGGGGTTGGCATCGCCATGCTGCTGTTGATTTTCATTTGCGACCGCCTGCACCATAGCGGTCATTTGCAGCCCCCTACCGAGCGCGGAATCCTATTTTGGAGTTCCATCTACATACCAATTGTTGTCGCAATGGCTGCCAGCCAAGACGTTGTTGCAGCGATGAAAGGTGGTCCGATCGCTATTCTGGCGGGTATCATAGTAGTCATCGCGAGTTTTGCCATGGTGCCAATCATCAGCCGCTGGGGGAAACCGCACTCTGAGTTACCTGGGGAGGAAAACTCTTCATGAGCTCGCTCGATGCAATGCACAGTCTGCTGACGAAATATTATTTGGTAACGGCGTTCGCGATCGTTGGTTCTACCGTTTGGATATCGTATTTTCTTTCAAATCGCATCCTACGCGGTCGTCTACACGGTTCGGCAATCGCAATTCTTATCGGCTTGATTTTCGCCTATCTCGGCGGTGTTGCAACAGGTGGAAAAAAAGGGGTTGCTGACATCGAGGTCCTTTCAGGCATTGGCATCATGGGCGGCGCCATGTTGAGAGATCTGTCAATTGTGGCAACTGCCTTTGGTGTCAGGCTCGATGAATTTCGAAAAACGGGCCTGAGCGGCATTGTGTCGCTCTTGATCGGTGTCTTTCTATCTTTCTTCGTAGGTGCCTCGGTTGCCTACGCTTTTGGTTACCGTGATGCGGTCAGCATGACTACGATCGGAGGGGGCACAGCAACTTACATTGTCGGCCCCGTGACGGGCAGCGCGCTCGGTGCGTCGTCGGACGTTATGGCGTTGAGCGTGGCAGCTGGATTAATCAAATCAATACTTGTCATGACGGCAACCCCATTGGTTGCCAAATCGATTGGACTCGACAATCCACGGTCGGCCCTCATTTTTGGCGGTTTGATGGGTACGACGAGCGGCGTTGCTGGAGGCCTAGCTGCAACCGATCCTAAACTTGTACCCTACGGCGCCATGACGGCGACGTTTTACACCGGCCTGGGCTGTTTGCTCGGACCTTCATTGGTGTTTATCGTGATTCGCACTCTTGTTCCACTCTTGGTCGCCAGCTAATTGCTCAAGGAAAAAGATGAAATCCATTCAACTTTTAGCAAGAGCGCGTGTCCATGGTGACCGCATTGCGTTTCAATCTGACCATGACAAACACTCCTATGCCGAGTTAATTGACCGTGCGGAGCAATTGGCTCACCAACTTCTGGACGGACGTGACGATTTACAGGAAGCAAGAATAGGCTTTCTTATTCCAGCGGGCGTCGACTACGTCGTAGCGCAGTGGGGCGTCTGGCTTGCCGGTGGAATCGCTGTTCCATTGAGCCTGTCGGCGACGGTACCGGAACTCAGCTATACTCTCAAGGACTCTCAAACTTGCTGCTTGATCGCTAACCAAGATCAGCTGAAACAACTTACCTCCGTCATTGAAGCATTCGATTTACGCACGCTGACGCCCGACGTCCCATCAGAAAACAATACCGACACATTACCGCCAATCACGCCCGACCGCCGGGCGATGATTCTCTATACAAGCGGCACAACAAGCACTCCCAAGGGCGTGGTCACGACTCATGCCAACATCGAGTCTCAGATCACCACATTGGTCGAAGCTTGGCAGTGGGAGTCGACTGATCGCATTCCACTATTCCTACCACTCCATCACATTCATGGAATAATCAATGTGATGTCCTGTGCTCTCTGGTCGGGCGCTACCATCGAACCCTTTGCAAAGTTCAAAACCGACCTGATTCTCAATCGTGTTGCCGCGGGCGCTTACACGGTATTCATGGCAGTACCGACAATTTATGTCAAATTGATTCAAGCGATCGAGTCTGAGACCAGCGACTCTCAGTCAGCCATTATCGCAGGATTTGCGGCAATGCGTCTCATGGTCTCCGGATCGGCCGCCCTGCCGGCTAGCGTCCACGAGCATTGGACGAGACTTACCAATCAGCAACTACTGGAACGTTATGGCATGACTGAAATTGGCATGGCACTTTCCAATCCCTATCACGGTGAACGTCGACCCGGTGCAGTCGGCCAGCCATTACCGCTTGTTGAATTGCGGCTAAAATCCGAAACGGGTGAAATTATCGCAGGCGAGAATCAACCCGGCGAAATTCAAGTTTGCGGACCATGTGTTTTCCTTGAATACTGGGATCGGGAGAGTGTGACGATTGATTCATTTGATGAAGGCTGGTTTCAGACGGGCGACGTAGCCGTACTCGAAGACGGCTATTACCGCATCATGGGGCGCCAGTCAGTCGACATCATCAAAAGTGGTGGATATAAGCTATCAGCACTTGAAATCGAAGCCGCTTTGCTGCAACACGAAGCAATCCGTGAGTGCGCTGTGGTGGGGGTCGAAGATGCCACCTGGGGTGAAGCCGTTGCCGTTGCCATCGTGGTTCAAGACGACACAATGCTTCAACTCGAATCACTGCGAAACTGGTGCCAAGGTCGGCTGTCTCAATACAAAATTCCCAAACACCTGTTAGTCGTGGATCAGCTTCCACGAAACGCGATGGGAAAAATCACAAAGCCCGCTGTCCGTAAATTCTTTTAGGATCTACCCAAGACCCTATCCTTCGACTTCATGAAATGATTCATTGAGCAAGGCATCCAAGTAATATGGCTATTCGCACTCATCTTACATTTCTGTTGTGTCTAGTTACCTGCTGTTCAACGGCGTGGTCCCAGGATTCCCCATCTGCATCGCCTGCTTACAAGTTAGCATCTAACATCTTGTACCGAAGCGACAACAATTTGACCGACTACATGCGAGCGCAATGTCGACTCGATCTCTATTACCCCACCCAAATCAAGGATTTTGCCACCGTTGTCTGGTTTCATGGAGGCGGTCTAAAAGCTGGAAAACGGGCAATCCCCAAACGTTTGCAGGAACAAGAAATCGCCGTCGTCGCAGTCAGCTATCGTTTACATCCTAAAGTCAAGTCGCCTGCTTATGTCGAGGATGCGGCTGCAGCCGTTGCCTGGACTTTTCAAAACATTGCCAACTTTGGCGGCTCACCTCAACGCATCTTCGTCAGCGGGCACTCAGCCGGTGGATATCTGACCAGTATGATCGGTCTCGACAAGCGTTGGCTGCAAGTCCATCAAATCGACGCAAACCGAATCGCCGGACTCATCCCCTTCAGCGGCCACACCATTACTCATTTCACCGTTCGCAGCGAACGGGGAATCGACGGCAAACAACCTATCATCGATCAGATGGCACCGCTCTATCACGTGCGAGACGATGCGCCACCCCTGCTGTTGATCACCGGCGATCGCGAGTTGGAAATGTTGGGCAGATATGAGGAAAACGCTTATCTTTGGCGCATGATGCAAGTCGTTGGACACCCGGATACAAAGCTGCTCGAACTTGATGGATTCAATCACGGTCAAATGGCGGAACCGGCTCACGCGTTACTACTTCGATTCCTCAAACGCGCCCCCCCCCAACCACAATGAGCCCGCTGGTTCATCTGAGCGGACTGGTGTATCCAAATGACTGGCAATCTCACTAGCACGGTCCTAGAGTGAGTCATCCATCCCCACGCGGCGAGGAAATCAAGCGTGATTGATCGCATCTCCCCAACCGTTCGTCCTGCACAAAAACCGGCTGGCTGGCAAAAATGGCGAGATCTCTTGTTTTTGCATTGGCCCGTGCCAACCGCAGTTCTTCGCCCCCTCGTACCAAAAAGCTTAGAACTGGACCTCCACGAGGGGGTAGCCTACGTTGGTGTGGTTCCTTTCAAGATGGAGGGAGTCCGAACGCGATGGTTACCCTCCCCACTCGCATTCACGTTCCTGGAACTGAACGTTCGCACCTACGTCTATCGCGAAAATCAGCCAGGGGTCTATTTTTTTTCACTCGATGCAGCTTCATCCCTCGCCGTGTGGGCTGCAAGACAGTTCTGGGGTCTGCCCTATTTTCGCGCTAACATGCAATTGAAACCAACAGGAGATTCGTTCCTTTACGAATCAAATCGGTACGGTTCGAACGCACACCATCGAGTAAAATATCGGTTGGGGCCACCCCTGGGCCCCTCAGAACCTGGGACGCTGGAATTCTTCTTTCTCGAACGATATCTCTTGTTTGTCGAACGGCAACGACAGTTGTATCTCGGCCAAGTCCATCACCAACCTTATCCAGCACAAACTGCTGAAGTGCTGGAGCTGGACAGTGGCCTGTTCGAGTCAGTTGGTCTCCCAACTGAATCCAGTCGCCCCCCAATCGCACACTTCGCATCGGGTGTCGACGTGGAAATTTTTGATCTGCGTCGCGTGTGCCCTTCTCCAAAATGATCCGGGAACGCCCGCTCTCGAGAGAAATGTCGTTCACAGTTAGTTGTCGAAACGTCGGCCAGCCGCTGGACAGAACCTGAAAATTCGCATGTCCGAGGTCGGTTTAGCCCTTCGATGGCTCAACTAAGCTGTCAGAACAACGCCACCAAAACACCCAAGACCCCAAGCTTCGCAAACAAACGGGGGGAAGGGCACGAGAGATGCGATTCAAACAATCCTCTTCTTCGATCAATGGTCATCATGTTTTACCGGCAGAACGATGTCGTTTGTTCATCAAGAGGCGCTTGCGTAAACTGATATCCAATCGTCAAAACCAATTTTTTTTCTTCCTTGTAACCGTCGTGCTTGTCTCAACCGCCAGTGCTCACGAACAAGACGTAGCATTTCGTCAGCAACTCGCAACTCAAGGTGTTACTCTTCTGGATCCGGTAAGTCCGACCGACTCAAACCTACACGAGCTCGGCAAGTCGCTGTTCTTCGATCGTGAACTGAGTGGAAATCGAGATACCTCATGTGCATCCTGCCACCATCCATCTCTGGGATCGGGGGACTCACGCCCATTACCTTCCGGCGTAGGCGGTGAGGGACTAGGACCGAATCGCACACGCGATAAAAACCGTCAAGTGGTGCCACGCAACGCGCCCGAACTGTTCCAACGAAGTGATTCGAGGTGGACAAGCATGTTTTGGGACAGTCGAATCTCGAAACTTGACGGACATCTCACATCACCGGCGGGTGCAAACTTACCGGCAGGGATGGACGATATCCTTTCAGTCCAAGCGATGTTCCCTGTAACTTCCCGTGCTGAAATGCGTGGAAAGGCCGGAGACTTGGACGTTCACGGCAACGTCAATGAAGTGGGCCTACTTGCCGACAACGATCTGCCCGGCATTTGGGAAAGCCTGATCAATCGACTTCTAGAGATCCCAGAGTACAAGCAAGCATTTAAGACCGCATTTCCCACAATTCCGACAGACCAACTTGGATTCGAACACGCAGCAATCGCGATTGCGACCTACGAAGAACAGTCATTCACCGCGAACGATACAGCTTGGGACCGATACCTGAGTGGCGAAGATAACGCCATCACCGATTCGGCGAAACGCGGAGCAAGATTCTTTCATGGTGGAAATTGCTCCTCCTGTCATTCAGGAAGTCTGATGACGGATCAGAAGCACCACAACATGGGCGTACCACAACTCGGCCCCGGTAAAGATCCAATCTCGGAGCTTGATCCTGGCCGTTTTCTCGAGACGGGTGAATCAGAAGACACGTTTGCTTTCCGAACCCCACCTCTACGCAACGTCGTACTCACCGGCCCGTGGATGCACAACGGCGGATTCAGTAGCCTGGAAGATGTCATTCGTCAAAAATTTGATCCCGACGAATATCTAGCAAACTACGACACAAGTCAGTTGCCAGAAGGGCTACGCGGCACAGTTCAGCTCGACGATGATGTCATCGCCAGCATCTCCAAGCACTTGTCGCCACTCTTGCCAAGTGATCAGGTCTTGACGGACGATAATCTCCAAGACTTATTGGCATATCTTTTTTCGCTGACGAGTCCATCGATCGATGAACTCGTTCACTCGACTCCCAAATCGGTCCCCAGTGGATTGGAAGTCGACCGAATTGCATCAGGTGACCTGCAAATAACTTACGATCCTAAAGACGGTCAACTCATCCTGCAGGGCCCAGAAGATTTAACAGTCGATGCATTATTTCTCCGTATTAGCGAGAACGAAGAAGGCTTGGTGGCTGGATTCGAGTTCAACCGAGACGGTGCGGAATGGTCCGAGGACCTGGATATCGTCTTGAGCAATAAAACTGACTCGCAGTCTTTCATCGATTATCGAACCGAGCCACTATTCCTGTTGGGTGCTGGAGACAGCCTGGATTCGTTATTACCGGCAGGGCTATCCAAGTCTGCAATCGACCATCATTTCACAGCCGCCTATCGAATCCATGGTCTACCCATACTCTGGCCGGCCGAAGTCACATTGGTACCCGAACCATCCTCAATCACCATGCTCGTCATTGCGTTTGGCATCGTAACCATGCGGCGCCGTGTGGCCCCCTTGAAAACTCGCAAATGAGACGATTGGGTCGAGCACCCTCCCTCATCTCGGTCGAACTCAAGTTGGTGGGGATCAGGCCAAATCTGGCGCGACGTTTCACGCCACGAATGATGGGGCTGCTGAAAAGTGCAGAGGTCAGAGCGGGTGGCCAAAACAGCGATTCAAATGAACCATTTCCCCTGCTGTTTTTACTTGAGAAGTCGGCATCTGCCCAGGCGGAGTCGAAGGCAACACTTGTATTTCCGCCCGCCTGCGCCTTGTTGCCTCCCAGCACACCATCTTCGCGCCTCCTTTGGAGTCGGCTGGTAAAATATTTGGCAACTCTTCGAATCCCCAAAGCGTTCGACGGTTTAGAATGCAACCATGATTCCAACCCGTTCGACAATAGGACAACGAGGGCATGGTGAGCAAACTTAGTTATTTCCAGCCTGCGATCAGGGCAGCCCTTGCAGCAATCGTAGTGATCCAAGCGCCGCAAATCGGTTGGGGGCAAGGTGCTCAAGCGCAAAAGCCACCGCAAATCGCCGACCCGCTCCAATTACTCGACCGTTTTTTTGGCGAAGAAGATGATGCGAATCGCCAAGCCATTGCAAACATCAAGATTTCAAGACAAGAAGAAAATCAAGTGGGCAGAGAGGTGTTGCAAGCCTTCTTAAGACAGATCAAGCAACGGGGCATTTCCATCCGAAATGATGGCCGAGAAGTCGCTTATCTTCAACACCTTGTCAAGCAACTAAAGCCCTTCATGAAGAATTCGCGTCGCTATCGCAAGATAACTATCTACGTGATTGACACGGACGATACCGATGCGAAAAGCTTTCCTGGCGGCTCAATTGCAGTCGGCCGCGGACTCATCGATTTCTGCGAAAGTGAAGCTGCCCTGGTCGGAGTACTCGGACATGAACTCTCTCATATCGACAGAGCCCATCAATTGCAGATGTTAAAACGATGGAAGTTCGCACAACGATCGTTCACTCAACCATCACTGGAACGGATGATGTCTGCCAGCAACATGATGGCGAGATCGTTCATGCGCCCCTTTCGACCCCACGAAGAAAGTGAAGCTGACGCAGATGGTGCGAAATGGGCGTGGCAACTCGGTTACGAACCGATGCAACTCGCGCGACTCTTTCAGCGACTTCAGCAGCGGGATGCGGGCCAAGCGAATTTGAAACCAAGCTTCTTACGCAGCCATCCAATCCACGCTGATCGGTTCCAAGCGATTACCCAACAGGCAAATCAATTAAAAACCCAGACTCCCGAGGCGAAATACTACGTCGGCATCGAAAACTTGCGTGAACGGATACCGCGTACGAAACGTGAATTTGACGAATAGCCCTCCCAGCCGATTGGCCAAGCGTGGAAACGCGAGTAAAACCGACAGCAAAAAACGGATGAGGCTGGCTCACCACCTCGCTACCAGCCAGAGATCGGACGAAATCCCAGCAATAACTCGCGTACAGATTCACCGTTTGTCGATAACGGACGATGGGGTCGTCGCGTCGAAAAACGCAAGGGTTTCCCTGACGCCACCCCCCAACCGGATGCTGACTCGAAAATGAGCCTGGGAAAGGAGAGCAAGCATGTTGTTTTTTGGTTCTGCTAGCGTGGATTCGAGAGCTGTCATTTCCGGCTTGGCGATCATCATCCTCTGCAATACAGTCGGCTTGTCCAACGCTCAATATCGCTATGTCCCAGCGCCCGATTACTATCGCAACGATACGCTCGAAGGAACCGTCGTGGGCGGCGCGTTTGGTGCCATCACGGGGGCGATCATTGGCGGGAAAAAGGATCGAGGTGAAGGTGCGTTGATCGGCGCTGGCGTCGGCGCTCTGACGGGCAATTTAATCGGCCAAAGTAAAGATCGAGCCGACAGCTATCGGGCGATGAGAGATTCCACTGCCGTCGCCAACGCCAACCAACGTGCAAACGCAAGGGCGATCACTAACTTTGATTTGATTCGCCTGACACAGGCTGGATTGAGCGACGAGGTGATCATCAGCGCAATCCAGACGCGCGGTACACGAGTCGACTTAAGCCCCAAGGGGCTGATCGAATTGAAGAAAAACGGAGTAAGCGACCATGTGCTTGTCGCAGCACAAAATCAGTCTCCGGCCGAAAGGATCGTCACTCCCGCCCCCAACACGATCATTGCAGAACCAGTCCCCAGTGCCGTAATTATCACACCGGGGCGTTATCACCGCCACGGATACTATCGGCACGGATATTATCGGCACGGATACTACCACGATGTGCATCGACATCGCCACCACGCGCGAACTCATTTTCACATCGGGTTTTAGCGTCGATAACCGCCGCGTGCACAAGCCTCCACTGTAGAGCTGACACACAATTCAAAAAACGGTCCATTCGACTCCATAGGCTCAATTGCGACAGACAAATGTTGCATCAATCGAGGCTGCCAGAAGCCTCGATTGTCACCAGGAGCGAGCGAGAGGTGATTCGGCCGCTTGCCGAATGAAAATTCGCGTGTTGATCCGCGGCGACCTGCAGTGACCTCGATACTTGCCGCTCATCAACGCCCAACCCAACGCAGTCTTGGAACACGCGGTTGCGATGTAGGTCTCGTCAACAGGTTGGCCGATTTCCGGATCGAAACCAAGCCACCCGCTATCCGGTAAATACAATTCTACCCAGGCCGCCAGGCTTGCTTCCATCTCATCCGCAAAACCGGCTCGATACCCCTGTACCACACGAGCAGGCAAATTCATGGCACGTGTCGTTTCAGCAAATGCGACTGCTCCGTCAATGACACTGCCACCTACTCGATCAATCCATTTTTCGGGAATCACTTGTTGATGAGTATTCTCCTGACTCCAGCAAAAACCGGTTGAAAAACAACTCAACAAATCGCTAATCAGGCCCCCCATGGTTCCGTCGCTTTTGCCTCGAACGTTATCGGCAAGATCTTTGATCACTTCCGACGGATAGACTGGCGACGCATAATGAGCCACGCGCTCTGCCTCGGAATCGCGATATTGAAGTGAAAATGGCACGGCTGTGGGTTGCAGAGACGCCGCTTGATTTTCTCGCCATACTTCGACGCAAGACGTCGAAGTCACCGAAACGACTGAGCTAATCTCAGAAAAGACGATCTTCCAGCACGCATTACCATCCACATCCTGCTGCAGAAACAGCTCGCCGATTTCCGGTTGCAAATGAAGCCTCACTTCATGGATCCGAACGCCCAAACGACTTTGCGGATGTAACCGCAGAATCGACGGTTCACAGAATACGGGACTGTCAAATTTAAGACGATGGTGATGCTTGATGTAAAAAAACACAATTGATCCCGTAGCCAAAAGTAAAAACAGGACGCAATGCGAGCGGCCAAACCTACAACGCGAACCTACCTATCCGTTCTCATAAACACCCCACCGAGCCAGGCTGGCGGAGAACGTTCACAGACCCAACCAAGGCCGAGCAAAAAGTTTTTTCTTGAAAACATCTCTGATTCATTGCCGAACTAAAGAACCTGCTCCAACGAGTGAGGAATTCCGCAGACCGACCGTAGCAAAGACTGTGCCGGATCGAATCATATAAACTGGAACATCGTTTTGCCCCTGCAGATGCAGCAATAAAAAGAGAACTGGAGACCTATGAGCCGCTAACCGACTTGCCAACTTTCCAGCAGTTACTGCTGGCTCATCGAGCAGCCCATTTGGCAGCTGGCCAAGTAACTTGTTGACCCCATAGAATAAACAGCTTCGCTGCTCAAATCGCGACAGACGATGATGGCAAGGTTGAGGCCATCCGTGACGAAATCCAACCTTTCATGAGCGCGAACTGCTACCCAAACTGCCAAGAACTCAAAGTTTGATCCACTGATTCGATCACTCCAGACACAGTCGATCGAGGTGATCGGGTCCCGCAATCTTTGGCGTGTTGATCAACTGTTCTGAAAACTCAACGCGTGGAGCAAACGAGACGTTTTTCGTACCCTTTGACTTGACAAAGCCTTGCGTGGAAAAACGTAAACTTACCATTTCAAGGGACGGGGAGTTTCTGACACACGCCGATCTGGCACAGGAACAGAACCGCAACTGATTGCCGCATCAAACTCAGCTCAATCCAAACAGCTGGGTACAGAATAAGCTATGTTTTGACAGCGGGTGTCTTTCATGAGTGAGGAAACGTTATGGCTTATTGTGCTCGATGTCGTCGCTGGGTAGAGGTCGAGTTTGCTGACTTCTTGCGGCGAACATTTTGGTGCAACCACTGTCAACAGGTTACAAAAGTATCTCTTTGCAAAGTCCCATGCTGGGTACTGGGTGCAATCATTGTGATGGCCATTCGGACGATTTACTACACCTGATCCAGGCCACCGAAGCCGATCAAGAAGCGGCACCCCAATGCTTGTTCAGCGATCCGATTGTTCAGCTAAATTCGTGTAGGTACGACCTTTTGAGAGACTGTAGTAATTCGCGCAGGCTTTTCGGGCCTGGTCGGTAATCCATTTGGAATCTCGACCGTAATCGCCAAACCGATCGGGCCGAAGTGCAGTCAGATCTTGCCCGGGATCACCTTCGATAATCCAGCGACTCAACCAACGCCCCACCGCAGCAGATCCGGCGACTCCCATGGCACCACAGCCGGAGCCCACCCAGATTCCCTTCACACTTAAGACGGGTCCCACGACGTACTGACTGTCGGGAGTACAGGTCACCATACCTTGGCGATATTCCTCGATCACTAGATCGGCCAAGCGTGGAAATAGATCCTCAAGTCGCTGCCGTGCTTCCTCCATTAACTCGAGAGGGGGCTCAATATTTTTCGTGCGGAATCCAGCAGGCTGGGACGAAAGCTGGATCGCGAGAGGATCGGGATCAAAAAAACCGTAGAGGTAGCCGCCCTTTTCCGGCCGCAAGTAACAGCTTCGATCCGGTATTCGCACGACCGGATGTTCCGCGGGCATTTCTGGGTCGACAACCGTTCGCGCTTGCTGAAGCCGAATTGGCTGGATGGGCACCGAAAAGGCGGCAAGTTCCGCCACCGCGCGAGTCCAAGGTCCGGCAGTAATCACTGCAGCAGACGTTTCGATTTCACCTTGATTTGTAAGAACAGCGATTAATTGCTGGTCGCGGATTTCAAATCCTGTGACTTCGGTACCAAGTCGTATCTCGGCACCACAATCTTTTGCGGCAGCCGCAAACGCCTTTGCACATTGGACTGATTCCACATATCCGTCGTTTGGCAGATAAATCGCACCTTCGATTTGAGATTGATCGATCGACGGCGCGATTTGTGAGATCAAACGGTCGGACGCAAGTCGCACATCGATTCCGAGTTTCGCCGCCTGAGGCATTTGTGAAACAAAAGCAGCCAACCGTTGCTGATTCAGCGCTAGATGGAGACTACCGGATCGAAAAAAACCGGGGTCATGCCCCGTCTGCTGCTGAAAGTTCGAAAGCAATTCGAGCGTATAGCCAACTCCCTCAGCCATGAGTCGTGTGCCGCGCAGCTGGCCAACTTGGCCTGCTGCTTGCCGTGTCGTCTCATCGGCCAACTCGTGATTGCGTTCCAGCAACAGCACGGATCCCACCTGTCGCGAGCTTGCCAAATGGTAGGCCGTGCTGAGCCCCCAAATCCCACCTCCAATCACCACGACATTTTTCGTACCCATCCAGGGTCCTCCTCATCTTGCCCAAGGTCGCGGTGCGAAGCGAACAGCGACTTACGGTGTACGGCCTTACAGCGACATGACTCGATGACAGCTCGGTCCCGAGCATTCTACCAGGGCAGCGAAAATGTTTTCACATTGGTCATGAATTTCATGGCTTCGATGACCCCTTCTTTGATGCCCAATCCCGAATCCTTCAGCCCACCGAACGGCGAGCATTCGATGCGGTAGCCGGGCACCTGATTCACGTTCACGGTGCCGGTGCGAATCCCTTTAATGGCCTTGATCGCTTTGCCCATATCCTGCGTGACAACACCGCTTGAAAGCCCAAAGGCGGTCGCATTCGCCAATTCAATCGCATCGTCTAAATTCTTGACCGCCATAATCGGCGCAAGTGGCCCAAAGGACTCCTGCACGACCATGTCAGCATCACGTGGCACGTCGGCAATCACCGTCGGTTGCAATTGAGCGCCCTGGCGCCCACCACCGAGCAGCACTTGAGCTCCGGCTGCAACCGCATCGTCAACCCGTTGTTCGAGCACGATCGCCGCTTGCTCATCAATCACGGTTCCGACTCGCGTCTCACCATCCGCCGGATCACCGCACAGGTATTCTTTTGCTCTCTCGACAAAACGGCCTGTAAACTCTTCCAGGATCGCTTCATCAACAAGTAATCGCTTAACAGCTGTACAACGTTGCCCCGAATTCCGGAAGCAACCTTCGGCGGCCAGAGTCACTGCCAATTCAAGATCCGCATCATCCAGAATCAGCAAGGGTGAATTACCCCCCAATTCCAAACATAATTTTTTGTAACCAGCCGTCGCTGCAATCTGCTTACCAATCGCAGCACTGCCGGTAAAGCTAACGAGTTCAACACGTTCGTCACGAATCATCGGTGTAACAAAATCGTCAATTGGCCCTAACATGACGCTCAGCATCGGCCCTGGCAAACCGGCCTCGTAGAGCAATTCAGCAAACTTCACCGCGGTGAGGGGCGTCTTTTCGGAAGGCTTTAAAATAACGGGAACTCCAGCGGCAATTGCAGGAGCCAGCTTGTGAGCAACTTGATTTAAGGGATGATTAAAGGGAGTGATCGCAGCCATCAATTGCAACGGCTCGCGGGTGGTGAATATTTTACGAGGCTTGCCCTGCGGTGAAACATCACAAGAAAAAACCTGCCCGTCATCTTTCAACGCTTCCATCGCGGCAAACTGTAAGACATCTTGCGCACGCCCCACTTCGTAATGCGTCTCTCGCATACACAAACCCGATTCAAGTCGAATAAGGTCAGCAAATTCACCAGCCCGTTCTTTCAACAGACGTCGGGCCTGATCGAGAATCTCCGATCGCTGGTAACGCGTCAGCTCCGATGAAAAGGAGAGCATCGCACAAATGGCTTCCTCCAAATGCTGCTGAGCAAGCATGGGGATGTCACCCACCAGACTGCCGTCGTAGGGGTTGTGCACCTCAAGCTTTGAATCACTCTGAACGGCTTTGCCTGCCACATACGCGGGAACCGACAAGAAAGAACTGGGGGATCTGACATTGCTCATGCCATGACTCCGTTACACGTAAATTCAAACAGATCAAAATTCCGAGGATCACCGGCAAGTTTCGTCGCGTACTCATCGACAATCGGTTCGGAGATCAAAAACGGCACCATTTCCTCATACCGACCGCCGTGAGATCGCAACCCTCCTTCGAGATGCGACAGATCATGATCGGCCACTGTCCGACCAATAACGACGTCGCGTGCCGACATGACGACAAGGTCGCCGATTCGATCGGCTGGCAACTCGAGTTGTTCCGCCGCCACTTCTCGGCTGTAGACTTCCGTGATTCCCGGTAACGCGAGAATCCAAGCAGCCACTTGATCCGTTTTCACTGCATCCGAAAGGTGCACCGTGACAAATGAACCCAAGGCACCATGATGGACCACATAGGGATCCGTAATTGGACAAATAACTTGCTGCCCAGCACCAAACTGTTTCGTGAGCAAACTCTCGAGGTAGATCACGTTGGGTCGACCGTCGGCGTCATTTTTGGCATTCATCCCATGATCCGCCGTGATCCCGATGACTGCACCGAGTTCCATGAGACGACCAATCTGCTGATCCATCGCTTCGTAAAATGCCAGCGACGGCTCCGACTCCGGTGTAAATTTGTGCTGCATGAAATCGGTCAACGAAAGATAAAGGAAATCAGCCAGCTTGTGCTCGAGCAAAGCGACGCCCGCCTGCAACACATAGACGCTCGCGTCCGCACTGTAAATTTCGGGCTTGGACAGCCCAACGAGCTGCTCTACGTTGTCGATCCCGTGCGTCTCGCCAACCGCTTCATCAGCTCGTTCAGATGAAAAAGCAATCCCTTCAAGACTCGATGACAGGATATCACGTAGCTTTTCTTTTGCAGTCACCACGCCAACCTTACGGCCAACCTTCGCAGCCTCAGCGAAAATGGTTCCACAACGCAAGTAGGATGCGGAATTCATCATCACCTCTTCCCCCGTATCCGGATCCAGGAAAAAATTGCCGCTGATTCCCGTTTTGGATGGAGCAATCCCTGTGGCGATCGCTGCGTTATTGACATTGGTGAAAGAGGGTAGGGCGCCGCGAACAAAGCCTCGATATCCATCTCGGGCAATTCGAGAAACATGGGGCATTCTCCCACGAACCATCGACGCACTCAGATACTCATCAGCACATCCATCAATGCAAATACCGACAACGGGACGCGCAGGAGGTCGATAGGTGCGACCGTTGATGGAGAATTCACGCGTCGAATAGGTCGATTGAGACAACGATGTTGAAGACATGGATCCTACGCAATTTGAAGAGTGGGCGAACAGAAAAAAATCACGTTATGAATATTGATCAAGCCGTCGACAACTCAAAATCACCCGCCAGCGGTGGCGAGCACGCATATCAAATTGCCTGCCGCTTTGTACAATGGGTAAGTTGGCAATATAGTTGATCATTTGCACATCGCAGCTGCAAGCCGTCTGTGAACTGCGATTCCAGATATCCTTCACTCGCACGATTCCAACCGTGGACGACGAACATTACAAAGTGGCTCTGCTTGTGCAAACGGCTAGTGACTGGAGCCGACAAGTCTTGCGTGGTGTTGCCGATTACGTTCACGAGCAAGGCAACTGGGAGTTTTTCATCGAACCTCGTGGTTTTTATGAACAATTACAATTGCCAACGGACTGGCATGGCGACGGAGTCATCTTGCGATTGACCTACGCCGCACTGGCAAAATCCATTCGGCGACGAAAATTGCCAGCAGTCAACGTTTCCTGGCTAGGAAAACATTCTCCGTCTATTCCTAAGGTGATCTCCGACGAAGTGGCCTGTGGAAATCTGGCGGCTGAACATTTCCTGGAACGTGGATTTCGTTGTTTCGGCTATGTGGGCCCTATCCGAGAACTTGGATATGCTGATCAGCTTGGCAAAGTATTTGTGAGTGTGGTCCGTGAGACAGGCTACTCTTGCTCAATAACTAATCCCTTGGCAGCGCGTACAGAAAGCCAACGCCATCGACGGCGAGAGCGATTACTGCGATGGATCAGGTCACTGCAAACCCCGATCGCCGTCTTGGTTTGGAACACTGCGATTGGACGAGAAATCACCGACATCTGCGGCGAAGTAGGCTTAAAAGTGCCCGATGATGTGGCGATCATCTGTGCGGAATATGATCCACTCATCGCCTCCTTAGCCTCCATTCCACTTTCGAATCTCGATCAGGCGCCAACTCGGGTGGGCTATGAGGCAGCCGCCCTGCTGGATCGACTGATGCAGGGCGAATCGGCTCCGAAACAACCTATCTTGATTCCACCGATTGGCGTCGTTCAGCGTCAGTCTTCCGATACAGCGGCGGTTGACGATGCGCTCGTCGCCGAAGCGATGTCCTTCATACGCGACAACTTTCAACAACCCATTCAAGTCGTTGATCTGGAAAAACAATTTGATGTTTCCCGCCGAATGTTAGAACATCGTTTTTCGAAATCATTGGGCTATACACCCGCCGCCGAAATCCGCCGAAATCGATTGGAGTACTGCAAGCGGATGCTGGTGGAGACTGACTGGACAATTGCCGCAATCGCGAGTCAATCAGGCTTCAATCACCCTGAAGTAATGATTCGGGCATTTCAGCGAGAATTAGGGATGTCTCCGAGCCAATATCGTCACTCACGCTAGGGTTCGCTGACTCGCCTTTCGTGCAAACCACCCCCTTCACGTGCATATCATCAATTCCTTTGCGTATTTCCTCATTGCCGAAAGTGTCGTTCTGGTACATGATAGTGACCTGGAGCAGAATACGCGTATCCGGGCCTTCGGAAGCTCGGAGCGTCGAAATATCGAGGCACAGAGATGTGCTTCTCGGTGGCTTAGCGCCTAGCTCATCTCGCCTTAATAAAAGATGTGTAAGCTACCCCCGAGAAGTTTGACTTCACTATATTTCTGTTTGTCGATTGGATGACACTAATGCGTAAGATGGAGATGACCGGTCATCAGCACCTCGATTTTCGACGCTGTCAAAAGCGAGCTTTCACACTCATCGAACTCCTGGTCGTAATCGCGATCATCGGAATCCTGGTCACCTTACTGCTACCGGCGGTAAACGCTGCGCGCGAAGCCGCGCGAAGAACGCAATGCATCAATAATCTGAAGCAAATTGGTCTCGCTTGCCTGACCTACGAGAGCACAAGAAGCACACTGCCTCCAGGAGTGATTCTCGCTGAGGGCAGCATGTGGTCAGGCTACATTTTACCGTTCATGGAAGATGAGAATCTCAAGAACTTGATGACAATCGGGGAGGACGCGGGCGGAAATTTCCAATGGGCCCATCCCGGGCCCTATCGACGTCCCCTGAAGAATAAGACCTATCGCAACATCATTGCGGTGGAAACCGTAATCCCCAGCTACCGCTGTCCATCGGTGCCGATGCCGGAACATCAATATGATATTTCATCGGACAATTGGCATGTGATGGAGCGAGCGCCCGGTTCCTATTTAGGTTGTGCATCGGGAATCGTCGTCGACCAGAACCGACCGCGTGGTATGGAAGAGCTCGACGGTGTAATGTTTGGTCATAATAAAGACAAAAGACTGAAGCCGGTTCGCCTTAAAAAAATCCTCGACGGCCAGTCCAAAACGATCCTCGTCGGCGAAGCTTTTCATGACGCTGAAGCACAGCGAAAAATCGGGCGTACCCGTGAGGCCGCCCGAGGTGACCACAAAGATCATTGGTATATCGGCGGCGATGATCCGGACGTCTACAACGACTCTTCTGAGTGTCTCGGCTCGACAGGAGTCCGTCCAAATCTGCACATCATCAATCGGTGCGGTGACGGCGCCTCGAACGCAGAGTGCCAAGCTCTACAGATCAGTTTTTCAAGTGCACATCGGGGCATCGTCAACGTCGTTCTCTGCGATGGCTCCGTACAACGAGTCGAAGAAGAAATTGATTCCGAGGTCTGGAGCGAGATGGGAACCATTTCCAAGGCAGCCGCCAACCAAACTCGCAAAAAAATCGGCGGTCGCAGAAGAGGCTAACATTCAAAATCCATGCAGAACAAATTGAGACAAACATCCGCCGCGTTCGTGGCTGCTCTTCTGATCGCCACGCTAACAGGCTGCGGTCAAAAAGACGATCCCGTCGGCGCCGATGTTGAACATTTCCTCGCTGCTCAAGAAGCATTGGAACGAGGAGACAAAGACACCGCCATGACAGAGCTAAATGCTTCGATTGAACTACGACCGGATGGCTGGGCCTATTACCATCGAGCCAAGCTCCACGCCGTAGCGGGTCAAGACGAGCTGGCAACTGCCGACTGTAAAGCTGGCATGCAACTGGACCCAGATCATCCGGAGCTCAAATGGCTGTTATCAGAAATCAAGAAAAAGCCCGACCGCAGATTTCAAGGTCGCAATGCGGAAGCTCCGGCTGCGAACAAATAAAAGCGAACGGTCAGCAAAAGCTGACGCTGATGAGACGAAACGTGAAGAAAAGGAGCGGTGAAAAAGCAGGAAGGCCAAGAGAGTGATCAACAAAAGTTGAGCAGCAAGGAGAGAGCCACAGTATTTTCCAGCCAAATAACAGCTGGACTTTGAGACGAGCAACTGGCAGACCGTTTTCAAGAAGGAATGACTTCGATGACTTGCAGATTTCAACAGCACCTATTTCGATTAGCGATCACGTTATCGCTGGGCTGTGCCTTCGTTTCCTCAACGATGGCACAAACAATCCTCTACACCGAGGACTTTGAGTCGATTGACCTGGGGCCGAATGTCGACGAAGGCCTCATTGACGATGATGCACGCGAGGAGGTTTGGTCACAAACGGGTCCCGACGGTTGGGTTGTAGATCGCAGCGGTGTACCAGGCTTCGGCACCGACGCTGACGGTGTGGTTGAATTCGCCGGCTGGACATTCATGGATCCCATCTGGTGGGCAGAGACAGCGGGCGACCAGGAACGCAGCAACTTTGCTCTCGAGGCAGGCTTTGTAACGGCCGTCGCCGACGGTGATGAATGGGACGACGCTTTCCGCGCACCGGGTGAAATGAACACATTTCTCTCAACCCCATCGATTCCCGTAGGCGGCCCCAACGAGGCTTTTGAGTTCCTCACGAGTTGGCGTCCTGACGGGACGCAAACTGCCACCGTCACAGCGTCTTACGATGGCGGCGATCCCGTGGAATTATTGCGTTGGGAATCCGAAGGTGCCAGCGAGTTTTTCCAGGAAGATCTCAATCCTGAACCAATCTCGATCGTCCCGGACGTACCGGCTGGCGCCGAAAACGTCGTCTTTAGCTTCGGTTACACTCGAGCTCAAAACCATTGGTGGTGGGCCGTCGATGACATCTCTTACGGCAATTTTTCCGAAGATTTTGAAGATCTGATTCTCGGTCCCAACATCGAAGAAGGCCGAGCTGTTCCGGCTGAAAACGTCTGGTCGAAAGACGGTCCCGAAGGATGGAACATCGAGGACGAAGTCCCCGGACAAGACGAAGACAATGACTTCAACGGCGTCACGGAATGGATCGGCTGGAGTTTTGCCGACAAAAACTGGTGGATTGGTGCTGCAGGGGATCAACGTCGATCAGAATTCACCAACGCCGAGGGAACCGTTGCAGTGGCCGACCCGGACGAGTGGGACGACGCAGAACATCCCGATTCGGCAACCGAAGGTTGGTACAACACGTTCATGGAAACGGGTGAAATCTCGCTGGAAGGTGTCGAAGCAGGTACCGTTAAACTGAAATTCGATTCTAGCTGGCGTCCCGAATTCGACGACGACTATCAACAAACCGGAAGCCTTTCCGTCAAGTTCGACGACGGCCCCTCGCAGGAACTGTTCCTTTGGGAATCCGATCCCGCAAGCGATGACTTTAAAGATGACAACTCCACCAATGAAACAATCGAAGTCGATATCGACAATCCCGAGGGCGCATCGAAAATGACGCTGACCTTCGGTTTATTCGATGCCGGAAACGATTGGTGGTGGGCCATCGACAACATCGAAGTCAGCGCTGCAGGCGGCGGTGGAATCACCGGCGACTACAACGGCAACGGCCTGCTTGATGCCGGCGACTTAGACCTACAGGCATCCGAAGGTATTGCCAACAACGACCTCAGTTACGATCTCAACAATGACGGTGTAGTCAACACGGCAGATCGTTCGGTCTGGGTCAATGACGTGAAGAACACCTGGATGGGTGACGCTAACCTCAACGGTCAGTTTGACAGCGCTGACTTGGTCACCGTATTCTCAGCAGCAAAATATGAAACTCTCGAAGCGGCAACTTGGAACCAAGGCGATTGGAATGGCGATGGCCAATTCGATTCGGGTGACTTGGTCGAAGCCTTCAGCAATGCAGGCTACAACGCCGGCGAACAGCCTGGCGGTCCAAATCCGGCAACGGCTGCCGTGCCCGAACCCGCATCGATCATGACACTGCTGATCGGTATGCTCGGTATCGGACTGGCGCGTCGCCGTCGGGGAACGTAAGCTGCAGTTCGCTTAGCTCGATCCCATACGAGCCCCAGAAACGTCAACTCAAAAGCCTGGTCGCTTGCACGGCAACCAGGCTTTTCTTTTCGACCCATGCTGTCTGAAAGGCGGCCCCCCCTCACCAGCCAGCGATCACGATCGTTGGTACTCCCCACTCTACCGACGCATCGGCCGTGCTGATCAACTCAGCAACGTCACTCGGGGCGCTCGCCACGCGTGGAGAAGAAGAACAACCGGCAACAGCGTGCAATCTCTCACTTGGTCACCGCTCACTTGGTCACCGCTCACTTAGTCACCGCTCACTTAGTCACAGGGGCCATTGGCGCGTAGAAATGCGGTGGAAAAATAGCTTCGCTCGACCGCTCAGGATTCCGATGATAGAACTGTCGTCCACGGTCCGGAAGTAACGGCATGTTCTCGCCCGAAGACTTGGCCAGCAACTCAAACAACTGCGACTTTAGCTTCGTGGCAAGTTCTTGATGATTTTGATCACGGATCAAATTACGGCGTTCGTCAGGATCATTTTTCAAATCATAAAGTTCATCCGTATCCCAAACGCCATGGTATCGTATGTACTTGTAACGTTGTCCGATCACGGCGTGAACGGTAGGTGTTTGCGGATAATTCCACTCCCAGAAATATTCATAAAGCAGAGCGTCTCGCCAAGGCATTGGTTTTCCTTCCAGCAGCGGATAGAAACTTTTTCCGTCCATCGCATTCGGCGTCACTCGCCCAGCAACCTCAAGCAGTGTAGGTGCGATATCAATATTCGCAACGACTTGCTCAATCACCAATCCTGGCTCGATTAGATCAGGACAATGCACCAGCAACGGCACGCGGATGGAAGATTCGTAGGCAGTACGCTTGTCAATTAAGCCATGCTCGCCGAATGCGAATCCATTGTCCCCCATGTAAATGACGATCGTCGAATCCAATTGCCCCTTGGCCTGAAGATGGTCGAGGATGCGGCCCACGTTGTCATCAACAGCCAACAGTGACTCACAGTAACGCTTGTAATACGCCTCCACATCGAATTCAGGCAGGTTATAGCCGTATTCGGTTCCGTGTCGACTATTACGTTGATTAATCGCCCAACGGGGTTTTCCACGTCGATTCTCAGGAGTATCTGCAAAGGTAACCGGTGGTTTCCATGGTTGATCTTGATAGCGACCACGATGACGATCATGGGGCACAAAATCCGAATGGACCGCCTTGTGCGACACATACAGAAAAAACGGCTGATCGCTATTTCTTTTCTTGAGCCAGTCGAGCGCATAATCGGTTAATTCGTCAGTGATATAACCTTTCTGAGGGACACGTTTTCCATTGACATTAAATCCATCGTACCGAGTCTGCGGGACAACCCGAGTGGTACCATGACCATCCGGCCAGTAGGTCCCTTGCCCCTTGAAAGCCACCCAGTGATCAAATCCAGGACGCGGCGAGTCATCATCTCCCCCCATGTGCCATTTACCAATGAAAGCCGTTTCATACCCAGCTCGTTGAAGGTACTGAGGAAAAAACATATTGTCGGGAGAGACAGGATGATAGTTATCAGTAACTCGATGGTTGTGGGTATATTGGCCCGTCAAAATCGAGGCACGACTAGGTGAGCACAAAGAAGTTGTAACAAAAGCATTCTTCAGGAATGCACCACCGCTCGCCATTCGATCCAAATGCGGAGTTTCCAAGAAGGGATGTCCGATAAAACCCAACGCTTCGCGACGATGATCATCACACAAAATAAAAATAACATTACGTTGAGAATGCTGATGGTCAGTCAACAAATCAAGCGCTGCGTTCTCATCAGCAAAAACATTCACTGCCACTAACAGCAAGATCACCGCCACTCCTGATCGCATCACCTCGGCCTCCAACAAGCGTCCTAAATTGGTTCCAGAAGACTTATCGGAATATATCAGGATGCCTCGAAGGCGTTGTGATCAAATTGGTTGAATTCAGCAAATCAGAAAAATCAATTTCCACGTTCAAGCCGGACGACTCCCGACCGCGAGACACAGGAAGTTGCATTGACAAGTCGTTATCTCACAGCGATTTCCGGCAAACAATCGTCCAATTGATCGGTCATGCTCGTATAAAACGACAACCCTTCCGGACAAAGATTTCCCTCAAAAAATCAGGCTTCCTTGTGAACCGCGATCCGAACGATTCCAATAGACCAGCTCGTTGCGATAATTTCGCTTGAGCCGCCCGGCGACATGACTGACGTAATACAAGGATTGGGTAGCTGGCAGCAAAAGCATGAACACAAAAGACCAATTAGAGGAAATCCGGACAGGCAAACAGGATCTTTCCAGTTACATTCGCATCTGTTGCGACTTGCTCGAAGCGGAAAATCCACACGTCCATGCGATTGTCGAGACAACCTATGACCGCGATCGCATTGAAGCCGATGTAGCTCGTTTAATTGAACGGTTTCCCGACCCAACATCACGCCCCGCACTATTTGGGTTACCAATCGGCGTCAAGGATATAATTCGTGTCGACGGACTCCCAACAAAGTGCGGAAGTCGTTTACCAGACAATCTTTTCAGCGGACCAGAAGCCGATTGTGTGACTCGCATGAAACGTGCCGGCGCTATCGTGATTGCCAAGACAGTCACCACAGAGTTTGCCGCCTTTCAACCTGGGCCAACCTGCAACCCTCATCGATTCACACACACACCGGGAGGGTCTAGCAGTGGATCAGCTGCGGCCGTTTCCAAGGGTTTTTTCCCCTTCGGGTTTGGCACGCAGACAATCGGTTCAATTGCTCGCCCCGCGGCTTTCTGTGGGGTCGTGGGATTCAAGCCGAGCTGGAGTCGAATTGCAACGGGCGGCGTCGTGGAATACTCTCGCACAATGGATCATGTAGGCTGGCTGTGCAACGACACTTCGGCTTTGTCGCAACTGGCTGGTGTCTTGATTGCGAACTGGAATCCGGCCCCACGAATACAGAATCCAAACGACGTCGTGATTGGAATCCCTGAAGGACCTTACCTAGAGCAAGCCTCAAATCCGGAATTGCAAAGGTTTTCCGATCTCGTCGCCCGTCTCCAAGGCCATCATCTAACGATTCGGAGTTGCCCTGCGCTACAAAACATCGAACAAATGCGGCAAGAACATCTCCAATTGGTCAACGGTGAACTAGCCCGCGTGCACCATGACTGGTACGCCCGCTATTCACATGATTACGCAGCAAAAACGGCCGAGTTGATTGAAACAGGTCAACACATTAGCGACAAAGAACTACGCAATCTCATCCGCAATCGCTCCGTGCACCAGCAGCAAGTCGAGCAGACCATGGATCATTATCAGCTCGACTACTGGATTGCTCCGGGTGCCGTCGATCTCGCTCCGGAAGGCCTCGACAGCACGGGGGATCCGATCATGAGCCTTCCTTGGACCCACACCGGCCTTCCCACGGTATCCATCCCCGCTCGATCGACCTTTTCAGATCTTCCGCACGGAATCCAATTGGTTGGACGTTTCGGCAAAGATGAACAGCTCGTAGAGATGGCAAGCGAAATTGCCAAGCGACTGCATCATTCGATTCCCGAGACGACCTGATTTTTTCTGCTTCAAGGCCCCAAACTGGGAAGCTGTCATCAGGTGCCATCGGTGCCTTGCCAGTTCTAGCTAACCACCTAATCCCTCCAGAAGTCCTGGAAACGGTTCGAGGCCAGTTCGGTGTAGCGAACCGTGTGCTGGATGTTCTTATGGCCAACATCCTGCTGAATGGCACATGTATCGTGACCATCATTCGCAAGCTTGTAGCCGGTGGCGTGACGAAGCATGTGCGGATGAACTGGGAAGTCGAAGTCTGCATTCCTTCCCGCCCTGGTAATCATCTTTCGCACAGCTGAATCGGTGAGTGGTCCTTTGCGTTCCGTGACGAAAACGCAGGGCGATTCTGGATAGTCCCGCTTCAATCGACGCAGTGCTCTGATTTCGGGACCGCGAATCGGGTGGACTGATGGTGAGCCGTCTTTAGAACGACTCACCTGCATTCGACCACCATCGAGTTCCACCTGATTCCAGTCGAGAGCAACCAGTTCCGACACTCGGGACCCGTGGCGGTGGGTTACGAGAATCAGTGTCGAGTCGCGATGATCGTGGCGACCAACATTCGATGCGCCTTCATCAACCGAGTGACTTCTTTGTCTGTGAGGTATTCACGCGGACGAACATCGGCGTTCTTTGGATTCGTGGGGGGGGAACTTTCCCGAAAACGGTTAAATTCGGGAATATTTAGCACCCTAATCCAATCGCTGATTCATCATGCTCGCAACTAAAGGAAGTGTCAATCCTCGTGCACTTACGCCCCACCACCAAGTTCAGCGGTCGCCGTCACCGAAGCGACTTAACCTGCGTCCGAGTTTCAGGCCGACGCGTCTTCGCCGGTTGCCGTTTCGGCCCCAGAGTGCGGCATCCGCAGCCACACGGGCGCACTGGCTCGCCACCATCATGAGCGCTAGGCAGGACCGGCCTATCACGCAGAAAATATCGACCCCCGACGAAAAACCATTTGCTAAAATGGGACGCGCGCGATTAGCTGCCTGCGCATTAGACGGCACATTTGCGGACTACAGGTGAGAGGCAGTAACTTTCTTTAACCGAGTTAGGTGAAAGTATGGTGATGAAGAGGTTTTTGAATTTTTGGAATCAATTTATTCTGATCGCAATTTTGCTCACGCAGTATTCTTACGCAAAAGACTACGAAATTGTTGTATACGGCGGCACTCCTGGCGGCATTGCCGCCTCGATAGCGGCTTCAAGAGAAGGAGCTTCCGTCGTGCTTTTGGAACAGACCAAGCATGTTGGCGGCCTTAGCACCAGTGGGCTGAACCGGGATGAAGGCGAGCACATGATCCGGTGGACATTGGGGGGATTCTCCGAGCGATTCACCCGTGAAGCTGCCGCACGAAGCGGAACGGACCCGAATACGGAGGGAGCCCGAATATGGGCATCCAAGATAGCGGAAGAGCTGTTTCTGGAAATGCTTCATGAAGAAGGCATTCCAATCATATACGAGCAAAGGATCGAAGGCGTAGAGATGGACGGATCAAAGATCAAGGCTTTGAATGCGCGTGGCGGCAACAGCTATCGGGCCATGATCTTTATTGATGCCACTTACGAAGGCGACCTCATGGCAGCTGCGGGAGTCTCATATACCGTGGGACGTGAATCTCGCGACACCTACAACGAGTCCATGGCAGGAGTCCGTTACATGGACGAGAAGATCAAGGTTTCGCCTTACGACGAAAATGGAAAACTCCTGCCCGGTATCATGCCGGGCAAGCCACCGGAAGAGTTTTCGGCTAGTCAGGTTCCGCTTTGCTATAACGTTCGGCTCAACCTTTCCCTCGATCCCGCCAACCAGGTACCTATCGAGAAACCGGAAGGATACGATCCCGGGCAATACGAATTGCTGGTAGGGAGTTTTCACTCGGGTGAAATCAACAGGATAAATCAAATCCTCGGTTTGTATCGGATGCCCGACAACAAGCGTGAGCTCAACAACCGGCAATACTCTATCGTTTCGCTGAGCATGCCGGGCGAGCAAACACCTTGGGCGGAAGCATCTTTCGAGGAGCGAGAAGCCATCCACAAGAAATACCGCAATTACACGCATGGCCTGCTTTGGTTTTTGAAATCCGACCCCCGGGTGCCAGCAGCGATGCGCGAAGACATGGCTCAATACGGCTTTTGCAATGACGAGTGGAACGATAACAACCATTGGCCGTGGTATCTCTACATTCGCGCAGCGCGTCGCATGCAAGGCGAGTTCATCCTGACCCAGGCGGATGTCACAACAACCACGGACAAGGAAGATGTGATTCATATTGGATCCCATTACATTGATGCCCACCATGTCACCCGGTACGCGGTAGACCAGGATCACTACATCAACGAAGGTCGTATCTGGCAGGAAGGCGTGCCCTTTGACATCCCCTATGGGGTTATCACACCGAAATCCTCGGAATGCGAGAACTTGCTCGTGCCTGTTTGCGCTTCAGCAAGCGCGGTAGCCTTTTGTACAATCCGCCTCGAACCTACCTGGATGCATCTTGGTGAGGTTTCGGGTATGGCCGCTGCACTTTCCTTAGATGCGGGTGTCAACGTCCAAAATATTGAAATATCAGAAATTCAGGCGATGATTGCTAAAACCGGGATACCGCTTGAGTGGTCCGACACCCAACAAGACGCTGCAGCCAACGCGGACAAACCGCGTGACTAAGCTTCGACGTTAAGACGCGTCGGCTTCATCGTCCAGGGCCGACGCGTACTTTGGAGATGACTCGGGGAATTGCGTCTTGACGAAGTCGCCCTATCCTCAATTGCCTTCGATTAACAAATCTTGTTTGGAAATCCGCTCACTCGGCGGCCGCATCGCTGTAGTCGGGGCACGATACAAGACAGCCCGGCGAGTTTAGGCAGCTGCCTAATTTGTCCGGAGTTTGCGTCGGCCCTGCTTCATCGGCCGAAACACCTTAACGAGTCACCGGACTCCGGTGCTGTCCCTCCGATTCTAAGCTCAAAGGTGTACGATGAAAGACGTCACCTCCTGCAATTTCGGGGAATCCTTCGTCATGCACTCCTTCTGGAAATCTCTAACAGAAGGATATCTCGGCCAACCACACGTTCGGTCATCATACCGCCAATTCCACGAAATCGATGGGCAACCGCTTCTCCATATCCAGTTCGAATGAGCCGTAAGGATTAATGTGAGCGTAGATGAGTGGCGTCAACGCTCGGAAATCTTCGGCCGACATCTTTGCCATCCACGATGGTTCGGAGAGCACGTTCTGAATCATCAGCGTGTTCACGTAGACCATGCACGATTGCAACAAGTGGAGTGAGAGCACCGAAATTTCTTGGTCTTCAAGGCGATTGGTGGCCACCTCGCCACCCTTGCCGAAGAAGATGAAACCGTTGGTTCCGTTCCATCGCTCGACGACCTGAAGTCACTCGTGAACCTCTTGCCTGAGAGCTTCAGATTCGAGCTATCGGCAAAGAAACATCGTCCGTTTTACTTTGCCAAGTTCCAACAGTGCCTGATACGTCGGGTGCTTGAGATTGTCTTTCGTGAAGCGATTGAGGTCTTCCATCAACGCCTTAACCACTTTGCGTTCGGAACGAACGCCAATGCGATGAACAACTTGAATGAGCAGGTCTACCAGACCGTCGATGATTTCCTTCCGACGTTGCCAGCAGAAGGCTGCCACGAGCGTATAACGAATCTTTTCAGAATGGCGACGCAACTCACGTGGCGGTTCGGTTGCAGCACGAAGGCGATACTTTTGCATCACGGCGGTTGGAGTTTGCTGTAACAACCCATGCGGCAATTCGATGGTGACGATGCGTTCAAGCTTGGCGATTTCAGTCAGGACGCTTTCTAAGCTAGGACGACCTGGGTCGAGACGAAGCTTAGCGAACGGGGTGGCCTCTTTCTCTGATTCGGCATCGTCAGACGCTGTTAATAGCTCGTCCATTGCGGCTTGGCAGGCTACCCAACTAAAATTCAAACATTACATTTCGAGAATACAAAACGGGCAATCCCCCAATTCACAATTGCCTGAAAGTCTTCGACCACTGATAATGTGGAGATCGCCCACCCCAACCATTTGGAATAGCAAATATGAAAAGCTCACATTTCATTCTCAATACGGTTCATCAGCAACGGTTTGCCGCATTGTATTTTTTGATGTGTGTCACACCGATCACGGCCAATGCTGCTTCACCCTATCAGCAACAAGAAGACGTCGTTTTCGCGCAAAGCCATGGGGTCGCAATCACCATGGATATTTTCACCCCGCAGCAGAATCCCAACGGCCTGGCGATTATCGATGTGGCGAGTGGAGCCTGGAGTTCGGATCGAGGTAAGATTCGTGATCACAAGCGAGCTCTTATTTTCGACATTTTCTGTAAGCGGGGTTACACCGTATTCGCGGTTCGTCCAGGATCACTCAGCCGTTTTTCCTGTGCTGACATGGTTGATCACGTAGAACAAGCGATCAAGTGGGTCAAATCAAAGTCGGAGCAATATCAGATCGATCCCGACCGAATAGGAATTGTGGGCGCATCAGCTGGTGGTCACTTGGCATCACTCGTCGCTCTCCGCCAAAAAACACCCGTCGCGGCTGCGGGAGTCTTCTTCCCACCCACTGATTTTTTGAAGTTCGAGGGCAAACCGATTGATCCGCAGGAGCAAGACGGTTTGGGAGCACTTGCTCGAGCACTCGCATTCCCGGACGGTATCGACTCACTAACAGAGGCAGAGATTCAAAGTGGGCTAAAGTCAATTTCGCCCGCCCATCAAGTGACGGCGCAGGCACCACCTTTTTTACTGATCCATGGAGATGCAGACCGCGTCGTTCCACTCGAACAATCCGAGCGACTCGTTGCAGCGCTGAAAAAAAATGATGTGCCCGTTGAATTGATTGTCAAACCCGGTGGGGGACACCCTTGGTTCACGATTCCCGTAGAAGTGAGCAAGCTGGCAGATTGGTTTGACACCCAGTTGAGCAACGAAAAGAAATGACGGTCACAAAGCATGAGTAAGGAACTCGATGCGGTCGTGGTCGGAGCGGGTCCGAATGGACTCTCGGCCGCCATCGAATTAGCAAGATCTGGCTTTGAAGTTCAAGTGATTGAAGCCATGCCCCGCCCAGGCGGTGGAACTCATACCTACGAGTTGACACTGCCCGGGTTCTTACATGACCAATGCTCCGGAGTGCATCCCACCGGAATCCTTTCACCCTATTTCCGCCAATTGCCATTGCATGACTTTGGCCTGCGCTGGCTGCAAACCGAGGCCTCCGTCGCTCATCCTCTCGATGATGAACCTGCCGCCCTGCTCTACAAAAGCATCGACCAAACGGTTGACCAGTTTGGCCCGGACGCTCACCGCTGGCGTTCGCTATTCGAACCACTTCTCAGACACCCGAACGAATTATTGAGCGATCTACTCGGCCCCCTACGCCTCCGTCCGAGGCGTCCGCTGCAAATGGCAAAATTCGGAGCGATGGCAGCTTGGCCGGCTCGTCGTTTCGCCAGAACATTTTTTCGCGAGGAAAAAACTCGCGCTCTGTTTGCCGGGTGTGCTGGCCATGCGATTTTACCATTGGATTATGGGTTCACTTCTGCATTGGGTCTCATTTTCGCGATTTGTGGCCATATCGAACCCTGGCCGGTAGCCGCTGGCGGTTCGCAGGCGATTGGTGACGCGCTCGCCAATTATCTGACCAGCTTGGGTGGTCAAATTGTGTGCAATCAAAAAGTAAACTCCCTCGAACAACTCCCTGCGTCACGCGTTGTGCTCTTTGATTTGTCACCTAAGTCGATCATTTCAATTGCTGCGAACAACCTACCCAAAGGTTATCAACGACGCCTGCGGCGGTTTAATTATGGACCGGCAGCTTTCAAGATTGATTGGGCACTGGACGGTCCCATCCCATGGCAAGACGCAAGAGTTGCCACCGCGACAACGGTCCACGTCGGCGGAACACTCGATGAGATCGCAGCTTCGGAGCACGATGCCTGGTACGGAAAACACAACGATTCCCCCTACTTAATTCTCTGCCAACAAAGTCACGCAGATCCAAGTCGAGCCCCTGCGGGGAAACACACGGGTTACGCGTACTGCCACGTCCCAAATGGATCTCAGCTGGATATGACAGATCGCATCGAACGGCAAGTAGAACGTTTTGCACCTGGATTTCGAGACATCATCCTAGCTCGACACGTAACGCGTCCGAAAGATTTTGAAACATTCAATCCCAACTATGTTGGGGGCGCAATTACGGGAGGTGCTGCAAATCTAACGCAACTGTTTACGCGACCGGTGGCACGCTGGGATCCCTATTCGACACCCAACAAACGACTCTTCATTTGCTCAGCATCCACACCGCCCGGGGGTGGGGTGCACGGAATGTGTGGTTACTTCGCAGCTAGGTCAGCGATCGCCAGATTGTCCCGCTGAGATCTTCGCAATCGAATGACTTGGCCTCTTGAATCACCGCGATTGTTCTGTAAGCATCTGGAGCGAATCATAAGTACTCTCAAGAGTTGTCCGTAGAAATCGTCCCGTTTTCCTGTAAAGACCAAACTAAAGAATTCCGATGACCGCACTCGACGTTTTTGCGGTGATCATCTTGATCGTCATCTTGTTGGCTTTCATTTCAGCCTTGATCATCCTGGGAATGCCGCCCGGAAAAATCGCGCGGGACCGCAATCACCCGCAAGCCGATGCGATCACAGTTTGCGGTTGGTGGGGAGTGATCACGGTGGGCATCCTGTTACCACTCGCATTCATCTGGGCATCTACGAAATGCGAGACAACGGAAAAGCTCGAGGAATCGAGAAAAGAGGCCTGATCCTACAATGATCGTGTTCTTGACGCTTTGTTACGTGGGTTTACTCGCGTTACTGATTAAAATTGGGGTGATCAAATTCACCCTGTGGTGGAAATTGTCGCCGCTAATTTGGATGCTTCTTTTACTGGTGGTGCTGTTCATTCCGATGCAATGGGGAGCACCTTCTGGCTCGGTCAATGTATACGCCTATGTCGTTGAGATCATTCCAAATGTCTCAGGTGAGGTCATCGAAGTACCCGCACGAGGTCTCGAACGGCTTAAGAAAGGCGACACATTATTTCGTATCGATCCTGCACCACTCGAAACCGAAGTTGAACGACTTGAGGCAGTTGTTGCTGCGGCCGAACAGTCCGTACCGCAACTCAAGGCCGCAGTGGATGAAGCCAATGCAAGTGTCGATGAGGCAAAAGCGAAATTTGTAAAGGCAAAGCTGGAATTCGATCGGCAGCAAGCGTTGATCAAAAACGATGCCACCGCACAACGGACACTTGACAGAGCGTCCAGTCAACTGACCGTGGCTGAATCGACGCTGCGAGAAATGCAAGCAAAACTCGAGCAAAAGGGTTGATTGATCAATCGAACATCAACGGTATTAACACGTCGGTCGCCCAGGCTCGCGCTGCATTAAAGGCCGCGAAGATCAATCTTGCCTGGACCGATGTCAACGCACTCAGTGACGGGTTCGCCGTTGCAAACGCCTTGCGCCCGGGACAACGTGTCACAAGCATGGCGGTGCGGGGCTGGATGTCTTACGTCGTCACCGATGACATGCGATTTGCCGTTGCCATTGACCAATTCGCTTTGCGGCACGTCAAGTCAGGCCAACCCGCCGAAGTCACCCTAAAACTGTATCCGGGCGAAACTTTCCAGGCGACGGTGGAGGAAATTGTTTCCATCAATCATGAAGCTCAAATTCGACCCTCCGGGGAAATTCCCAAGAGCCCATCATTTGGAACTTCTCCCTACATGGTTCTGCTAACGCTCGAGAATCACGATCTCACCACCCGTGATTTACCCGGTGGATCTATCGGCACGGCAGCAATCTACACCGACGTCGCCAAACCAACTCAGCTGATTCGAAAAATCATGATTCGCATGCAGGCCTGGATGAATTATGTGTTTCCCTAAATAAAACGCTGATCGAATCTCGCCAGAATCAGGGAGATCGCCAGAATCAGGGAGATGCAGTGTGGCCAGATCCGCCCAGCGGGCCACGAAAAGAGCCTTGCCGGAAAGTCCAGAGAATGACAATCCAGGAAATCCTGCTTCGATTACAGGCGCTTACTTCCAACTTTGTTGCCTGAGTTTACCGAGAGGGCATCGAACAAATCGGGCTACCTAGCTACAATGCGCTGGCGTCGGTCTACTGGACGCCGTTTTAGTCGATTTCACCTATTAACTCTGGGGTTTAGGATTGTCATGGCGAAAGTCACAGTCAGCTTTGCTGCATTACTTATCGTTCTTGGTTGCGTGGGTTATTTCGGAACGACGCCCCAGCCAGCGGAATCAGGAGCAGCCGCTCCCACCGAGGAGACCTCGGGTGATACAGCCGAGCAATCTGATCCTGCCAAACGGTCTGTCACCGCGCTGATTCCCGCATTCGTCGGCGGGATTCTATTGATCTTTGGCCTTTTGGCTTTCAATGAAGGGATGCGGAAGCACGCGATGCATGGTGCCGCAATGATCGGATTACTAGGATTCCTCGCGGGAGCAGGACGCGGCTCGATGGGAATCGGAAAATTCCTTTCGGGTGATCCAAGCTTGAACCAGCGAAGTTTCGCCTTCGTATGGCTCATGGCGTTACTCTGCCTCGTATTTTTGATCATGTGCATCAACTCCTTCATCCAAACTCGCAAACGTCGAGAGCAAGCTGCAGCTAACTAGAAAGATGGGTTAGCTGCTGTAAAAAGGATGAATCATCGCTGGTGAGTGTCGGACGAGGGTCTAGCAGGCAGACAAGCCTGTGACTACGATCGACTTATGGCGAAACCGAGCCCCCTCGATTATGCCCTGTTAACAGGCATTGGCCTGAGCTGGGGCTCTCAGTTTATTCTCAATCAGTTGGCGATTGCCTCCATCCCGCCGCTGATGGTCGCTACGGGACGCGTCTTGATTGGCTGCGCTGTCTTGACCTCACTGATTTGGGCATTCCCCCAATTCGGTCGCTTCCAAGCGAACGAAACGGTCAAACAGCCTTGGGGAAAATTCGCGCTGATTGGTATCACGGAAGCAATCGTTCCTTACTTCCTCGTGCCATGGGGACAACAACACGTATCTGCGAGTGCTGCCGCGATTTTGCTGGCGACCATCCCCATCTTCACATTACTCCTGGCTCCAATCTTCATTAAAAATGAGTCCTACAACGTTGTCACCACAGTTGGCGTAATGCTTGGATTTGCAGGAGTCGTGATTTTAGTCGCGCCTCATCAACAAGCCTTTCTGTTGAGCGAATTATCTGGCGAGCTTGCCATTCTCGGCGGAGCCTTGAGCTTTTCCATTAGTCTGATTCTGATCAAACGCTTACCCAGCATCCCACCTTTACTGGTGATCCGGAATATTTTTCTGATGGCATCGCTGCCGCTCGTAGTCGCAACCCTGATCTGGCATCCACCTTGGACCCTCTCGATCTCAACGAAGAGCAGCTTGGCTCTGATTGCACTGGGAATCATCTGCGGTGCGATGGCGTACGCCATGTATATTTCATTGCTCAATCGTATGGGTGCCACGTTTACGTCTCTCTCCAGCTACCTGGTAACTCTATTCGGCGTGCTGATTGGCGTTGGCTTGCTTGGAAACCGACTCCACTCGAACGACTTGCTGGCAATGTTATTCATCATGGCCGCCCTTGGCGTTCATCAGTTTCGCCACCGCTAGTCGCCAATATTCCAGCGTTTGCTGAACCCTCACTATTTCGTTCAGATGGCGTCTGAATCGAAAAAGGTTCCCGATTTTTGATAAATTCCCACTTCTTGAAGCAGCACAAATTGCTATCGCTTCGCAAGAATTTATAATGGCCGGCTGATCCATCCATCCCTAGGAATTAAGTCATGTTACGAACCATTTTAGTGGCATCCGTCTTGATGGTGCTTCACGGTTTCTCCGCCCAAGCAGAAAACTGGCCCGGATGGCGAGGGCCACGAGGCGATGGGTCAAGTCAAGAGTTACAAGCTCCCATCGCTTGGGATGGCACGACCGGTGATGGAATCGCCTGGAAAACCGCCATCCCGGGAGAAGGTCATTCATCCCCTGTTATTTGGAACGATTGCATCTTCCTGACGAGTTGTCTGCCTGACAGCCAAGATCGCGTTCTGCTTTGCCTCGACCGAGCAACCGGAAAAAGACGTTGGCAACAAACCGTCTTTACGGGATCACTCGAGTCGATTCACGCGCTCAATAGCCGAGCTTCTGCAACTCCTGCCACCGATGGCCAGTCGATTTTCGTAACGTTTCAACAAGTAACAGGTCAAAAAATCCCGGCACCTAACGTTGGTAGCGATCGCTTGATTACTGCGGGAAGACTCATCGTCGCGTCTTACGATTTTGACGGCAACCGCCAATGGCTCGTCACACCGGGCGATTTCATCAGCGCTCATGGGTTTAGCAATTGCCCGATACTCTACGAAGACCTCGTCATCGTGAATGCAGATCACGATGGAGATTCGTACGTTGTAGCGCTCGACAAAAAAAGTGGCAAGGAAGTCTGGCGAAAAGATCGACAACACAAGATCCGTAGTTATGTCACACCGTTAATTCGCAACATTGACGGTCGAACTCAGATGGTGTTTTCAGGTAGCAAACACATCATCAGTCTTGACCCACGCAACGGCAACACTCACTGGTCAATTCAGGGGCCAACGGAACAATTTGTTGCGTCGCTCGTTTATCACGATCATCTGTTCTTTATGACCTGTGGCTATCCCGATCATTTCGTGATGGGCATCCGAGCGGATGGTCAAGGAGACGTCACGGATTCACATGTTGCCTGGGAGACCCGCGCGGCTCGTTGCTATGTTCCGTCACCGGTCGTCATGAACAATTTCCTGCTGATCGCCGACGATCGCGGTACGGCCAACTGCTTTGATACAAAAACTGGAAAACGCCACTGGCAAGAACGACTTGGTTCTGGATTCAGCGCTTCGATGATTCACGCCAAGGGCTTATCCTACTTCATTGCTAACGACGGTCGTACAAAGATTGTCCGTCCCGGCGCTCAACTAGAAATCGTGAAGGACAACGAACTTGGGGAAGCTGTTTCCGCTTCACCGGCGATCAGCGATGGCCAGTTATTCATTCGCAGTCACAATTCACTTTTCTGTATCGAATAAGCGCGGCAACTGCAACTCGCCAACAATCCCCAAATCTTATCGCAGGATGATCGGTAATCGGGTTCGATCCGCAGTGGCATCGAGAACCACAAGGCGATAGTCCGGGGGCCCAAACCGACCGCGAGCATCATTGGAAAACCCATAAACCTCAGTCGGTATTCCCAACGCGTTCCTATTCAACACACCGTCGTTGTTTGCATCTTGAAAAGCGGCAATGGCATATTCCCCCGGAGGAAGTTCGGAAAGATTGACATCCACCGTTTCCCCATCGGCGGCACACCAAGCCAGCCTCAACGCTTTCGCTTGATCGGGAAATACGTGGGGATTGTCAAAAATGGCGATTTGAATCTTCCCCTTTCCCGGCTGAACGCCGGCAATCTCAATTAGCAGTTCCACCGAACGATTCACCGTCTCCCGCTCTGGATTGGGCGCCTCATCTCGAAGACGAAATCGCTTTTTATTGCCTACCGCCTCAGCCACGGTCACGTCCAATGGCTGATTGTCGACTAACTTGCCGATCGTTTTTGGCGGGACTTGGAGCTTGTTCAATTGCCATCGAATACGCGTGACTTGAATCGTCGAAAAGCCCAATACACACAGTAATACCACCAAAACAATTCGATAAGGTTTCACGACATCAACCTCAATTGGAGCTAAGCAACTGTCCAGCGGTCAGCAAAAACTCGTGCAACAATCGCCAGATAAAGTGCCATCACAATCAGTACCGTGACTTCCTGTGTCAAATCGGTAACAGGCAGGTCGTACCAAAATACTTTCTTAAATCCATCCAAGGCCCAACCGTTGAAAGTCAGCTTCCCCATTTTCTGCATGCCATCGCTCATGATAAAACGAGGCACCATACTTCCACCGAGGGCCGACATCGTGAGGATGAGCACGACGGAAATCCCATTCAATTGATTGCGAGTTCGACAGAACACGGCCAGACAAATCGCGAGGCTGGCCGTCGCTGCGGCAGTGCAGCCCGCCATCACAATAAAACCGGAAAGGTGCCCAAAAAGATCGACGCCAAATACCATCTGAGCCCAGACAAACATGACCGATAGTTGCGTGAATCCAAGCACCGTAATAAACAGCCACTTCCCGATCAACAATTTCGTCAGTGTTAATTGACTGGTCAACAAACGATCAAGAGTTCCGGCTTCATGTTCCTCAAGCAAACTTCCACCCGCGCCACTGGCTGAAAACAACAGAAACATCACCGCAATTCCGGCCGCGTACATGGCAATTTTCGGATCGTGTTTATTGACATCAAAGACGTCTGTCGACTCAAACTCGATCATGCCACCCGTCAAGCTGGGCGTGGTCACTTTAAGTGACGTACTGGGTAAACGATACATCGGCTGTTGTACTGACGGTCGGTCCGTTCTGTCGCGAACCGGCTCGACAGTGCGAAGATCAAAGCCCTCCGACGACTGCTTGGCAAGCGACATGGCGAAAGCTCGCGAAAGTAGTGCATTCACCATTTCGCTGGCGACCGGGCTGGTACCTTCTCGTAACAGGTGAACTTTCAGCCCCGTCCCTTTTCGCAAACTCTCTTCCAGTCCAGGCGGAAAATGAACAACGACAGCCGTCTTTCTTTGTTGCAGAATTTCACGGGCCAGTTTTCCGATAGGCCACTGCAGATTGGTTTGTCGGATACGATCCGGAAGCTCCAAAGCGGACTGTTGATCGAGATTCAGGCGTACTTCTTGCGTCAAGGCCGACTGATCATCATCAACAATTGCGACTTTCACACGGGTAAGATGGCTCCCAATCCCTCGACTAAAAATCAACGCAAAGATACTGAAGAACAGAATTGGTACAATAAACGTCAACGCCAATTCCTGCTTATTATTCCAAAGACGCAGCCAACCGATTTGGAAGACAGTCCGAATCATTCTCGCAACTCCTTCCCCGTCAAATGCAAAAACACGTTTTGCAACGTTGGCCCTTGCAACATGACCTGATCGATGGGGCCTTGCGAATGCTGCAAGCTTTCCATCAGGGCAGGCAACTCGTCGGCAACATTGGTCAACGTACAGGTTCCCAGCGTACGATCTTTGTCCAAGCTAAAACCAGATGGCAGGATTGTGGGCGGCGAGTGAAACCGCACGCTTAAGCGCTGATCGGAGCCGATGGTATCTGCGATCAACTGCTGAAGTGTCCCCGAAAGAATGACTTGGCCTTGGTCAACGATCGCAATCCGATCGCATCGATGCTGTGCCTCATCCAGATGATGGGTCGTTAACATCACGGCTGTTCCTTGGTCGCGCATTCCGCTAAGCATCTCGTAAATTCGTTCGCGACTTTGAGGATCCACACCGACAGTAGGTTCATCCAATAGCAGGATACAAGGACGATGTAGAACGCTGCAGGCAATATTCAGCCGGCGCTTCATTCCACCTGAAAAGGTGTTCACCAACTTTCGACGTCGCGTTTCCAAGTTCGACCAATGTAATGCCGCATCCACTCGTTCCCTCAATTCGCGTCGTGGAACCGCGTGTAATTTCGCAAAGGCGAACAGATTTTGCTCCGCGGTCAAATCTTCGTACAACGCCAATCTTTGCGGCACAACGCCCAATTGCTGGCGTTGCTGTTTCCCCTGTTGAGGAAATCGAATTTGGCCACTGTCCAGTCTTGCTCGACCGGCAAGACACTGAATCAATGTCGTTTTACCCGCACCATTCGGCCCTAAAAACCCAAGTAACTCACCGGCATGAAGATCCAGGTTGATGCCTTTCAGCGCAGGCGTCTGGCCATACGATTTCCAAGCATCGCGAATAGCCAAGACAGGTTCAAGCGTGGTGAACATCGATTCTTCTTTTCTAGCTCAAGCCGAAGCCGCCGGATAAGCACGTCCACGCCAAGTCGCTTGCGTACCCCAATAGTGATTCAAGAGTGCCCACCATTGCAGAACCAGAAACAACACAATGGCCAATGGGAACAGGCAAGTCGAGAACCAGGCACGGTCAAAACGGAAAGCCGCCAAGACACGAGGCAAATAGGAAGCAGCCATTCCGATCATCGCCATCGGGGGAATGGCCTCCGAACTGAACAACCCCATCAAGCCCACCACGGTAGGCGCGACATACCCCAGCACCATTAGCACCGTAAAGGGCACGATCAGACGTTCGTTTGCAATCCCCTCGTACGCATTCTTCTCCAAACCATTCCAGGTCTGCTGCCATCCATGATACATCCGACAGCTGGCAATATCGCTTGCGTCAAAAACATCCGTTTTCAGACGAGCCTGTCGGAATTGGCGAGGCAACTGCACGCCGTCATGAAGAGAGGCCTTGACGGTTGCATGGCCACCAACTCGCTCGTAGGCCGATTTTGTCGTGAGAAAAAATTGCCCACAACCGGCCGATGCGCCTTTCATCAAAGTCCGTCTCATCAGCACGAAAGGCAAATAAGTCAGCAAAACGATGTGCATTAAGGGAATCAGCAACGCCTCCCCCAGCGATTCCACTTGCTGCTTTGGAAATCCACTTAACAAGGCTACCCCGACACGTTGATATTGGGCCACAGCACGGCAAATCGCATCCGGCGTGAGATGCACATCAGCATCGAGAAATAGTAAATGCTCATGACTGGCTTGAGTTGCCAGTTGTTGACATGCATACTGCTTGCCACACCATCCCGCTGGCAACGGCTTTCCCTGAACCAATCTTACGCGTTCATCGTGAGCTGCGATCTGGATTACTGCCCGATCGGTCCCATCGTCACTGTGGTCATCCAAAACGATCACCTCTAGCTCGACGTCAAGGTTTGCCAGCACCGCGTCGAGCGTTCTCGAAATGCGATCTACTTCGTTCCTCGCAGGAATCAACACAGATACTGTCGGACGCGAATCAAGAGCGACGACTTTCCCCCCAGCTTTCCGAAACAGAACTAGATTCACTACGAATAAGATTGCCGATCCCATCGCGCAAACACAGGCCCCAATCGTCAGCGGTTCCATCATGATGGTACTCCTTCACCACGGCAGTGGCGTGGGTCGAACGATTGCCTGCGCAAAATCGCCTTGGTCCGACGCACCAGATCGTAGCCGCCCCCCACTCCAGCCGAACCGGAAAGCAGGAGATCAAACGTTTTGTAATCACGTGCAACGGCTTTCTCCGCCAAGCTTGCTTGGGTCTGAGCAAGCCGTTCCTCAAGAAAGTTTTGCCACTGTGACTTCGATTGTCGTTGTCTTTGAATTTCGATCGGTTCGCCGAATTCGATAAGAGCTTCCGGCGTCCGTTCTTCCCAAAACACGTATTCGAAGGCCACAGGCAAGAGTGTTGCCTTCTGCTTAGATGCGGCGATATGGGCCAAGCCTGGCTGGAACTTCGTTCGTCGCCTGACATCAGAAAAGGCACCTCCCGGCGTCACCCAAATGGCGGTAGTAGGATTCAGCAACAACTGTCGCGTGACCCCTAAGAATTGCCGCGCACCTTCGATCGAATCCATTTCGATCCCGTAGAACCCCAACTGCCGAAAGACCGGATACTGCGCCAGCGACTGCTGATCGATCGGCGTAAAAACAACCCGCCCCGGAAAGCAGAGCTGGTTGGTCAAAAATGCGAGCAGAGGATCCCACCAACCGGGATGATTCACGAAACAGACAAGGGATTGGTCGGAAGCAATTGCCGGCTGCGAACCGCGAGCCACGCGTACCGCATTGAAGTTCTTTCGCAGTAATCGCCGGCTATACCAATGGAAGCCGCCCAGCAAGAAGCGGGATACCTTTGGCAAACTCCTATCGCTGAATGTGATTTTTTCGACATCCAGGCTGGCATTCGTAATCGTTTCATTCACGTCGCTCATGTTCTCCCTCGAATCGAACGATCGATCCAGCGCTAAGCGGCGGCGGAAGTTTGAGTTTTGACTGAGCTTGAGCTGGCAATATCTTGATGCAGCGAATCGGCAGCGATCCATCCCGACATCAGCACCATCGGCATTCCTGGCCCTGGATGTGCTGCACCACCTGCTAGGTACAGTCCCTGCAAGTCTCGACTGCGATTTGCAGGCTTGAATCCGCCCATAAACCGCCCGTGGCTTGCCAAACCATAGATAGCACCATTCAAGACATGGTAACGACGATCGATATCCTCTGGAGTGAGTTGAGACTCAAATACGATGTTCTCTTCGATGTCCTCCATTCCGGCTGTTGATCGCAGCTTTTCTAAAATCGTCTTACGATAAGCAGGTAACATTTTGCTCCAATCATGATGGGAGCGAAGGTAGGGTGTGTGAACAAGCACGTATAACGCTTCTCCCCCGTTGGGCGCGACCTGGGCCTCGGTCATCGCTGGAGCGCAAACGTAGCAAGTTGGATCAGGTGCCAGCTCACCCTGACGATAAATGGAGTTAAATTCTTCATGCGGATCGCGAGAAAAGACAAAATTGTGATGCAACAACTGATCGTACCGTCGTTTCAAACCGAGATAGAGCACCACGCCCGAACAGGCAGGTTCGTATTTACGACGTTTCATAAAGTTTTGCTCCGCTGCCCCTCCGATTAACTCTCGATGCGTTCTGACCGAATCCGAATTCGAGACCACGAGCGTGGAGGCGATCTTTTCGCCGCTCTGTAGCCGAATTCCGGTGACGCGCTGCTTTTCAATTTCAATGCGTTCCACAGCTGCATTGGTTCGATACTGCACGCCTAATTCAGTCCCGAGCTTGATCAACGCTTCCGGAACGGCTCGCGTGCCACCCATTGGATACCAAATGCCTTCATCCGTCTGCATGTGCGCGATACCACATAAGACTGCGGGAGAGGCTTCGGGGGATGATCCGACGTACTGCGTAAAGTGATCGATCATTTGAGCTACACGCTCTTCGGGAACGCACTTCCGAACCAAGCCGGCAACCGTGCGTCCCATTCTCAGGCTAAGCACATCAGACAACACGCTTGGCGAAAAGGTCGTCCCTGCGTCAAACGTGTCGCGAATCGACTCGACACTCTTCCAAAAGAAAAACCGATTCGAGACATCATGCAAACGTTCGGAAATGGCCATAAAGTTTCCGTAACCGTCGCTCACAGCCTTGTTCCCACCTGAGAACCGATCGATATTTCCCTGCATCACCTTGGTATTCGCAACGAGATCCAGCCGGGAACCATCGTCGAACATACAGCGCCATTGGGGATCAAGCTCAACAAGATCCAGATACTCATGCATCGGTTTATTGGCTTCCGCAAAGATGCGGCGCAGAACGGACGGCAAAGTCAGAATAGTAGGCCCCATGTCAAAACGAAATCCCTCTTCGCTCAACACGGCTGCTTTTCCACCAAGCCAATCGTTGCGTTCGAGCACAGTAACGGCGTGGCCCCGCGCGGCCAACGTACATGCCGCTGCCAATCCCCCCAAACCCCCACCAATCACTGTGACTGATTCACTATGAGACATTCTTCGATCCTCCGATCAAATATTTTTTCGCTTCCAGCTTTGTTGATCAACAATCGCTTTCATTACCGATCTCAAGCCAAACACTTTTTCCCGCAGCGATGGTCCATGTGCCATTCTCAAAAACCCCGCCAACAAATCGGCATCAAATGGCGTGGGGTGATCCAAGTGCGGTAACCAGCCACTATTTTGAGAAACCACTGATTTTACTTGTGTCAATTCTTCTAATCCGACCGCCCCACGCGTGACGCCGAATCCACTTTGCCGGCGACCGCCAAACGGAACGCGTGGATCGGCCGTTGGGGCGATCATGTCGTTAACCACGACACATCCGGCGTCAACTTGACTCGCGAATTGATTCGCGGCACGTCGTTCTCCAAATACTGTCGCCCCCAAAGCATAAGGACATGTTTCGTTGATTGCCTTCGCCTCCTCCATGTTGGCGACGGGAACCAAGCAAGTCACGGGCGCGAACACGTCTGCCGAGAAGATCGGCATGGAGGCATCGACGTCGGACAGAACAGTCGGAAGCAAATGCTCCTCGCCCCCTTTCTGGACGTCAATTCCACCAATCACCGTGCGAGCCTTGCGTTTGAGAGAATCTTTTACCAACGTCAGTGCTCGCTGGTCATTGGGAACATCATTCTGAACGATCCCCTTCCCATGCTGGTGCAGTAATTGCTCCAACTCAGCCAGGCGTTCGGTCCCAACAAACACCCTTCGTGGCGCGATACAAGTGGCACTGTTATTGAACCGCAATCCAAACAACAACGCTCTCACCACACGATTAAGCGGAGCACTGGAAAGCACAAACACAGCGTCACAGCCAGACAACTCCATGGCGGACGGCGTGAGTGTCTCGGCAAGCAGAGCTTGGACCTTCTTGCCAGTGTCAGCAGATCCCGTCAGGAGCACCTTATCCACACCTGCAGTTAAAGCTTGCTGCACCGACACGTTGGCATCCGGCAGGACTTGCATTAAGTCAGAATCGAGGCCAGCTTCGACCATGAGTTCCCGTAAGGCATTCACCGGTGCGGAGGCATGCAGAGCGGGCTTGACCGCGACTCCGTTACCGGCCACCAACGCCTGCAGCGTTTGGATTCCCGGCAAGAACAAGGGATAATTCGCCGCTCCCACGATTAACACTAGGCCAAACGGATCACGACGAAGTTGAACCGACACACCGCGCAACCAAACCGGCCGACTCCGACGACTCAATCGTCGAGGTGCCAGGATACGATTTGCATTCTGTTCGAGAAACCGACAGGCGTCGGCTAAAGGAATAATCTCAGCCGCTAATGTCTCCGCAGTCCCATTGCGGGACGGATAGGTCACCTTCGTGGCAAGCTGCTCTGCATGCTTAACTAACAAAACACGCATTCGACGAACCCAACCAAGCCGCACTCGCAAATCCGTTTGTGACCACTTCATTTGGGCGGCGCGAGCGCGAACCAATTTCGACTCAACCTCGCCTAACGGCAATCGGCTTACATTTGGTGAAGCCCGCGAAATCTGCTGCTGTTCAATTGCGTGTGAAGTCATGTCCAGCGCCCTACGCTGCTCGTTTCCGAGTCGGTTGCCGAACCGTTTCCGACAGACTCAAATCACTACGAATTAAATTGCTGGTAATCCGTGATGATTCATAAATCACCGGCAATCCGCTGCCCGGGTGCGTACCGCCGCCGACAAGATAAACCGACCCCAAGTCCTCAAATCGATTGTGCGGACGACGATGAAGCATCTGACCAAGGTTGTGAGCCAGATTAAAGGTGGCCCCGAGGTGAATTTCATGTCCCGAATCCCAATCCGCTGGAGTCACGACTTGTTCAAATCGAATCCGACGCTCCAAATCTGTGACACCAACTTTTTCCAACTGACGAACAATCCGATTCCGAAATTGTTCGCGCTCTTGGTTCCAATCCACGTTGGCATGCATGTGCGTAACCGGAGCTAGAACGTAGAGTGTACTCATCCCCTGGGGAGCAAGTGACGAGTCCGTGACGCAGGCGTTCTGCACATAGAAAGAAGGATCCTCCGAAAGCACGTGCCGTTGCTCGATATCCTGGAGATTTCCCTCGTAGTCTTCGGCGATGTGAATTGTGTGATGAGGAAGGTTGTCGAATCGTCCCTCGACACCGAGATACATCATGAAAGTCGAACAAGAGAATTTTTTCCCCGTCAACTTTTGGTCCGTCCAGCGAGGGCGTAAATGGTCGGGCACAAGGCGATGCATGGCGCGTGAAAAATCAGCATTGACGACCAAGGCATCGGTGGCATATTCGGCTTGATCCGTTCGAATGCCTACGGCTTTTCGCCCTGAAAAGAGTATTTCTTCCACCGGTTCGTTCAAATGAATCTCAACACCCATTTCTTGAGCAATTTCAGCCATCCGCTCGCTTACCCGACAACAACCTCCTGTGGGATGATAAATACCATATTCATATTCCAAAAAGGCCAAGATGGAAAACAGACTCGGACATTGAAACGGGGACATGCCGAGATATTTTGACTGAAACGAAAAGGCGACAACCAAACGCGGATCGCTGAAATATTTTTGCAATTCGCCTCCGACAGAGCGCCACGGTTTCAACATCGGCAAGGCCTTCAACATCGATGGCCGCATCAAATCCACGGCGCTATTGAAAGGCGACTCTAGGATTGGGCGAAAACGGGCAAGCTTCTCTCGATTGTCCGTCATGAACCGGACGAACGAGGTCGCATCCTGGGGACAGATTCCGGCAATTTCTTTTTCCATCCGAGCGATGTCCGGTGTGGCATCAATCTTTCCTCCAGCACCAAAAGCAACTCGGTACTGAGGATCGAGTCGTGTCATGGGCACTTCCGACCAAAGATCACGCCCCACAGACGAGAAGATCTCAGCCAGCACACGGGGGTAGAGAAAGAAAGTTGGTCCAACATCAAATCGGAATCCATCCGATTCAATGGCCGAACATCGCCCTCCGACTCGAGGCATACGTTCGAGAATCTTGACGCGTGCGCCCGCGTGGGCAAGCTGCATCGCCGCGGCAAGGCCGCCTGGACCAGCGCCGATGATCGTGACCATCGGCTTACTCATTCGAATACTTGGGCCGTAATTGTCTTTCACTTGAGACACGTTGCTCCATCCATGGATGCCAACTGACTCGGAACTGAGACTGCGAGCAACCTGCTCACCCTCGCTCCACCACTTCACCGATTCCTTGTGTGACGCCCTGCAGTCACTTCCCTCGAACTATCTCGCCGCAGCCTCCCTGAGCCGAACCCCTTGGAGTGGGCTCTGCGTACCGTCGCTCGCAACATGATCCAATGGACAGATTATCTCATTCACAACACGAATCACCTCCGACCGTGGCACCTTACTGCCGGGTCCCAACTGCTCCACACACTCCAGTGCAAGCCAGGCCAGTTGCAGAGGTAGATCGGTGAACGCCACGAATCCGGCGGGTGCCTTCGCTTTTCGAAGCGATGAGACGTAGACCGTTGCTTTTTCCAAATCTTCACGCGCAAGTTCAAACAAACGGCCACGTTGCATATTCTCGGGGATAAAGTGGCGGCCCTCCGACCGATCCACCTCCGAATCCTTGAGGATATTGACCAACTGCAAACCTTCACCGAACCAACGAGCGTTAGCTTCGATCTCTGTTCGAATGATCTGTAATTCGGGTGAAGCCAACAAAAACAACTCGGTCAACATTTCACCGACTAAACCTGCCACGTGGTAACAATAATCTCGTAAGTCCTCGAGTGACTGCAAACGTACTGCGCTCGTTTCATCGCTCGCTTCCAACACCCGCTGCATTCCCACAATGGATACACCGAGATGCTTCAGAATAATGGTACGTGCCTCTGGCTGGAGTGATTCCGTGACTGCCAGCACCAAAGGCAAGTCATCAAGCAAATCCAAACAATTCTGGTCATCACAGGGCGCCTTGGGAAGCCATTCAGCGCGGTCGACAACCGAAAACTCGTCCCCTGTCACGAAACCATGCAAGCGATCCAAAGCTTCGAGTTTCTCCGCTTGGGTCAAAAACTGCCCGTCTTCGATTGTATCGGCAACTCGAAACAACAAGTAGGCAACCGACACCTCGAGTTGAACGGGAGGTGGCAATAGCGGGATTGCCAGCGCAAAGGTGCGACTCGTGCGCGTGAGTAAATCTTGTATTCGTGATTCGTGATTCGATGAAGAGTTCATCCACGATTCCCACCGGTGATCTGAAAAGGACGCGATTTGTGTAGGTTACCGCCGCCCCCAACAATCGACAACTGCATTTACGGAACGTCTGGAGACGCCGGCAGTCGCTGTCAAAGAAATCTGCTAGCAAAACAGCATGCTCGATCAATCTGGCGGCCCCACGTTAACCAACCAGCGCCCGGTTGAATCGGCCGCAGCGCGTGCCATCGCTTCGGTGTTGAATTCAAGTGAGATCTGCCCCGTTGCAGAAACACCGATCAGTCCCCCACGGACGGGTCTCTCGGGGTTTTCCAAGATGGCTCGAATCGCATCCTGCATCCGATCGCCCCGGTACTTCATGCGTGCGGAAACATCGTAACAGACTGCGTTGCGTATAAAATCCTCGCCAATTCCCGTGGCAGAAACAGCACATGATTCGTTGTCGGCGAACGTGCCCGCACCAATCAAGGGGGAGTCACCAACTCTACCAAACTTTTTATTTACAAGGCCCCCCGTCGACGTTCCCGCAGCCAAGTTTCCATGGCAATCGAGAGCCGCACAACCGACGGTACCCATCGCATCCGCATCGGACATTCGTCGCGCCCCGCGCAATCGCAGCAATCGCTGCCGTTGATGCGGGGTGGAAAAGAATTCATTGGGTACCCTTTCAATTTTCGGATCTTTGCTCAATTCAGCTGCAAATTTCTCAGCTCCGTCAGTCACTAACAGAATGTGCTTGGTATCCGACATTACCCGTCGTGCTAAAGAGATTGGATGCCGAATCGTGCGAACGCCTCCCACGGCGCCACATTGTCGGCTCTTGCCGTCCATGATGGATGCGTCCAATTCGTGACGTTCCTCGGCATTGAAGACGGCACCTTTTCCAGCGTTAAAAAATGGTGAGTCTTCCAGAATTTGGATCACGACCTCGACCGCATCTAAACTCGACCCGTTTTGCTTAAGGATATCGGTACCTGAGCGCAGCGCTTGATCTAGCACCTGTTCACGATTGCGTTTCCATTCTTTGCGTTGAGGAGCGGACCCAGCGCCGCCGTGTATGGCGATCGCATATTTCATTGTTTGGTTTGGATCGATTTCTTCTGACCTACCTGACCTGACAACAACCAGCAAAAGGCAAGAGACGATCAGTAGCTTCATGACGAATACTCACTGCCAAAGAGTAGAACAAACAAAGAGTAGAACAAACAGCTTGGATTCAAGAGGTCTTGAAAACAAATACCACGGCTAAATCAGGCGATCTGATTTATCAAAAGGCATTTCATAGAGATCACCGTCAACCGTAAGATCGCTACGCCGTTGTGCCTCATCCAGATAGGCTTGAGAGCATTGCAGCGATTCCAACTGCAACGTATTTCGGATGCGCACTAATCGAACTTGAGCGGGTGAAACTAAACCGATCGTTTGAAAAGCGGCTTCCATCGCCTGTCGATCAGACGCAAAACACATGGGGATGTAGCCACCTCCCATTCTTCCTGAAGTCACGCAATTGACACGGGTGGCGGCATAGTCCATTTCGTCCACGACATTTTGTGTTGTGAAGTCTGCCACACCAATTCCGCAAGCGTTCCCGTGCGTGGCCTCAGTCAATCCACGAACAATAATCCGTTTGATTTTTGGAAATTCATCAGGTGCAGCTACGTTTTCGTTAATTTTCCGCCCGACAACATTTGTGTCCATTCCTGTTCCGCTGATGTTCTTACCAATTTCGTCAATGATCAGCACATCGACATGTTCGAACGGTAAGCGGGCCATCCATTGCGAGGAAAGCCGCAAGAGTTCCGGTTCGCGTTTCACAATCGCCTCCGGTGATACGGCTTCGATCAACGCAGTCTGTTCAAAACCATTCTCCACAATGGCTAAACCTGCCACGATCTGACAGTTCTTGATTACGATGTCGGAAACACTTCGTATGATTTGATCAAAGCTAAATTCTTGAAAGGCGCGATGATAGGTTGAGGCACCATTTTGTTTTCCCAATCCAATCAGCATCATTTTCATTAATCCACTTTGTATCTCACCCAAGAAGTCTGTGTGCAGCTTGACGCGTCCACAGACGAGCACATGATCCGCCTGATAGGCTTGGCGGTCGAAATGCACATCGAATCCTTCTTCGGACTGGCAGACCACCACGGTTTCCATACTGGCTCGGATCGGGCAGCCACAGGATTCTTCTGTAATACCGAGAGATTCAAGCACCCGTACTTGACCTTCCACCGTGGCACCGCCGTGGCTGCCCATCGCGGGAACGATAAATGGCTTTGCCTCAATATTTTTGAGGAAATTCGAAATCGCGCGCACAATGATTTCAATGTTTGCGATACCACGACTGCCCACCGTGATTGCGACACTCTCGCCCGCAGAGATTTTTTCGGGAAGCGAAATTGCGTTCAATTGCCGATGAACTTCGCCAGCAACATCGGACAATTGGGGGCCTTCGAACGACTGTTGCAGACGAAATAACTTGGGAAATTCCACGGTCTTATTATCCCTTTGTAGGCGAGTGGGGATTCATGCGTTTTAAACAGGCAAGCTGACAAATCACATCATGGATTGAATCCGCATGATTGGAATCGAATTAGATTCGGCTTTCAAGCGTTGAACCATTCTGCCACCTCGCGAAGCCCCGTGACCGCATCATACAACGGCCAGTATTCCAGCCCAACGAATCCCCGACAATCGGTCCTCTGAATCGCTTCAAACACTTTGCAATAATTGATCTCACCCACGGTCAGCTCATGACGCCCTGGGTTCCCCGCCGCATGAAAATGACCAATGTGTTCGATCTGGCAGGTAATATTGTGAATCAAGTGACCTTCACTGATCTGTTGATGGTAAATATCGAACAAGACTTTCACCTTGGGGCTACCGACGGCTGCAACAATCTCAAACGCTTCGCTGCTTCGAATCAAGTACTAGCCCGGATGGTCAACATGTTCATTTAAGGGTTCGATCACGAGCGTTACATCTGCTGCCTCAAGCATCGGGACAACCATTTTCAAACCATCGATCAACGACTGGCGTTGGTCGTTTCGAGACACGCCCTCGCGACAGTCACCTACTTGCGAGATAATGGTCGGACAATTCAACTGCTTTGCCGTTGCAATCGACCCTTCCAGCCCCTCGAGGTACGCTCGTCTTTGCGCTGGGTCAACCAAGCTAATGAAATGAGTGCAACAGGCAGCGACTGTCAGAGAATTTTGTTCGCAACTCTGCTGCAATTCCACCAGGTTTCTGTCCCACCAACCCCAAAACTCGATCGCTCGGATTCCAGCAGCGGCCACCTGCCGCATCGCATCCTGGCAAGCAACGTTTTCAAAGATTGCATCAACACAAACCGATGGCTTGAAATGACTCACTAATCACATCTCCCAACGACATCCCAACCTTCACTGACGGACTGAACCATTCACAACCCGACTTTTGCTCGGTTAATTCGACCGATCGTTGCCAGGATGAGTCTTCATCATTTCGGAATTTGTCATGAATAACCAGATCACCCCGTCACGATTCTCTGGAAAGGTCATCAGAAAGTCCAATATTGGCAACAAGATCGCCGAACAGCAGTCCATGAAGCCCAAATTGCTCGCCAGTGATGCGAATATGAACAGGTCCCAAGCCCACCCGCCCTTCCATGCGCTGCAGGCTGTAATCCACAAACACCAATCAAATGGTCGATTCGAGCGACGAATTGATGGTAACGGACGCTTGCGGATCAGCCAAAAGTCGTTGATATTGGCGTTGGTGGGGCCTCACACCCACAATCACCTCGAAACGCCACACGTGCGTTTTATCGAATCACGACGGATGCGTCTGAATGATTGATTGGATCAAAAACCTACTTGAACAGGCCGAATCGAAAAGTCCCGAAACAGTCAGCCCTCAGATTACGCTATTGCTCCGAGAATCACTCGAAAATTGCGAGAAACTGTTTCGCACAAGCGCATTCATTGTCAAGCAGGAATGCCCTCACCTGATTAAGGGCGACCCCAATAAGTTTCTCGACTTAATGGTTGACCTGCATCGAGGTCTACTTGTAAAGATTTTAGTCGAAATTGCAGAGAGCGATCGGAATTGGAATCCGGCAGAATGCGAAGTGGCAATGCTCATTCTCCACCACGTGTGGAGTGTCAGAATCGACCAAGCAGATCTAGCCCTCGCGCTTCGTCGAGTTTCCGATCGAGCTGAAAAACTTAAGTGGCGATCGTTGCTTAAGCCTTACATTGAGATGCCACCGATTCACGACAAGCTAACTGATCTCAGCACCATCATCATGCGAGTTGCAAATTTGGTGGCAAAAGCAGACGGCACGGTAGAATCTTGTGAGCACGCCGTACTGCGACGGATTCAGGCCGAAGTCGACAAGGCAATGAATGAACAACACCAACGTCAACAACGGCAGTCAAATTCCGCCAAGACGAACTCGTCCATCGGTAAGCAAGCGATCGCAACAGCGGATTCCGAATCTCAACAAAGCGCTCTCGTAGCTGTCGCAGAATTGACAGAACAAGAGCGCAAAACGAGATTTGATCGGGCCATGCAGGAGCTTAATCAACTAATTGGCTTATCACCCGTCAAGAAAGACATTTGTGAACTTGTCGATTTCTTAAAGATTCAATCAGCCCGCCAGACACATGGACTCGCCACGCCACAAGTGAGTTTGCACACCGTATTTGAAGGAAATCCGGGAACCGGAAAAACAACGGTTGCTCGCATTATGGCAGATATTTTCTGCGGTCTTGGCATCATTAATACGGGGCAGACGGTCGAAACAGATCGCTCCGGATTAGTCGCGCAATACGCGGGGCAGACTGGCCCCAAGACCAACGAGCGGGTCGACGAGGCACTCGATGGCGTGCTTTTCATCGACGAAGCTTACACTTTGGTGACAGAGCAAGGTGAAGACGCATATGGAGTCGAAGCTATTCAAACTCTCTTGAAACGCATGGAAGACGATCGTGACCGTTTAGTTGTGATTCTTGCTGGCTATCCTCAACCAATGGAACGAATGCTGCGGTCCAATCCGGGACTTTCCTCCAGGTTTCAACGCACCTTTAAGTTCCCCGATTATTCGGCCAATGAACTTCTCCAAATCTTCTACAACATGTGCAAACGGAACCACTACCGAGTACCAAAAGAAACTCAGCGTAAATTGCATGCGACCTTTCAGACCCACATCGACCGCAAGGACGAACATTTCGGCAATGGACGATTAGCGCGAAACATTTTCGAAGAATCGATTCGACACATGGCTAGCCGCATCATCAGTGTTTCACCATTGACCCGAGAGTTGCTTTCAACACTCGAACCCGAAGACATCGCGACTGCGTGACCGACTCACAACTGGAACCGCGTAAATCTCCCGAAAAACTTATACTACGCCAACAGTCGCTATTCCCAGTTTGAATCAACCACAACAAGAAAAGGGTGCTATCCAAACAGCGGCAAGACTCGCCCATCACTGATCGGAAACGGACGTGCGAGCGGATCGTGAATCGTTGCTCTCGGCGAAATCCCCAGGGAGTGAAAAATGGTTGCGTGCAAATCAGCTGGTCCACAGGCATCCGATTGGGGAAACGCCCCCAGCCCATCGCTACTGCCATATACTTGGCCACCTTGAATCCCACCGCCAGCCAAGACGACAGAGTAGACATTCGGATAGTGGTCACGTCCTGCACCACCATTAATGCGAGGTGTTCGACCGAAATCAGTCAGTATCGCAACCAACGTATCTTCTAACTGCCCTCGCTCAGAAAGATCCCTCAACAAGGCCGATGCGCCGTGATCAAACACGGGTAGGAGACGATTTTTCAAACGATTAAAATTGTCGCCATGGGTGTCCCACATATCCCCTTGACCGCCATTCAAATCACCAGCCGCACAACAAACTTGCACAATCGGCACGCCAGCCTCAGTCAGTCGACGCGCCAACAACATGCTTTGGCCGCCCAAATGATGACCGTAGGATTCCCGCACACGTCGATCTTCTTTTTCCAAGTCATAGGCATTTTTCACCGCAGACCCGACCAACATTTCCATCGCAATATGCCGAAAGTAGTCGAAACTCTCAAAATCACCCTTACGACTAACCGGCTGCTCAAGCGATTGTAACAAAGCCTTTCGGGAACCAATCCGACGAAAGTCCACTTCATTAAGCTCCAAGACCTGGGAACCGAGGGTGCGCGACACGCCACCATAAGGGTCACCAGCTTGAGTTCGCATCACAATCGGATCGTAACGAGCTCCCAGCCAACCACCATATTCACCCGCTTGCAACGTGCCATTATCGACCATCGGATAAGGCACTCGAATCGCGCCCGGAATGCCGTCTGGAGGCTGGCGGAATTTGGACACCATGGCAGGCAAGGACGGCCAATCGTTACGCATTGGCGGAATGTTTCCCGCACGCGGGGGTTTGTGGCCCGTCAAATTCCAGTACATGCCGCGACCGTGAGCCGAATCATCGTGATGTATCGAGCGTATGATCGCGAGCTTGTTCGTCTCTTGAGCCAGGAGCGGCAGGTGTTCGCCAATCTGAATCCCGGGCGTCGCGGTGGAAATCGTGGAAAACTCACCGCGAATTTCCGCCGGAGCATGAGGCTTCGGATCCCACGTCTCGTGGTGACTCATTCCGCCCCAACAATAAAGGATGATGCAAGACTTTGCGCTGGGCTGCGAATTCGCGGTCAATGTCTTGGCTTCCGCACTCCGCAACCGTAACAACGAGGGCAAGGAAAGACCGCAGCTGCCAATCGAAGTCGCCAACATCTTGCGGCGTGAAATCCGCGGTAACAACTTGGACAAATCCAGATTGGCCTGATGTGATCGCATCTGCTTCTCCTTTCACCCCCCGAATAGGAAGCTTTAGCATATCTGTTTGACCGAGCAAATTCCATGCAGCTTACTCACAAACCTACGAATTCCGAACAGGGCTTATTCTCGGCAGGGAAGAGCATCTCCATGCGGCAGAAGAAACGACGATGCAACCGCGCTTCGAGAAATCACAATTTGCGACTGCCTCATCGAGTATTACGATATCGCATATTTTGTACAGGATCGCTCGAATCCCAAGGGACTGATCGCAGGCAGCGATCAGACTCTTCTCAAACCATCGTCAGTTGACTCGATCTGGGAACCTCAGACTCGAGAGCAACGAGTCAGCAGAAGTGAGGGTTATTGCGATTTTCTCACTTGCAAAATCAATGCTAGATTGTCTTAGCCACATCCGCATAATCACGAAGCCTGTGAAGACGAGCCGGAATTCCCCCAATGGGCAGTTGGGAAACCCGATTTGCCATTATGCATGAATGGCTTCGATGGGTTACAATCACACGAACGAATATTGCTCGGTCCCCTTAGAACGATTGATGGGCACGTCACATGTCCGGACAGTTTATCCATCCACGCCTTAATCGGAGACAAGCAATTCAGGCTGGTGGGATTGGTTTACTGGGTCTCTCTACGACCCATCTAGAACGTCTCCGCGCCGAAACCGGAAATCCTGCCAGCTCGGCCAAGAATGTCATCTACATTTTTTTGTCCGGTGGGCTTGGTCAACATGACAGCTTCGATCCCAAACCCAACGCATCAGAAGAGATTCGTGGCGAATTCAAACCGATCGCCACGAAAACGACTGGCCTGCACATTTGTGAACATCTGCCGAAACTAGCAAATCGCAGCGACAAATGGGCCCTCGTTCGGAGCCTGACTCACCCGTACAACGAACACTCTCAAGGCCATATGGCGATGTTGACGGGTCGAACCCCCATGCCGGTTGGTTTCAGCCCAGCGTCGCCCAAACCGGGTGACCACCCCTCGATCGCAAGTGTGGTGGGAGCCACAACCACTGTCCCCAACAATCTGCCACCCGCGATCATTTTGCCTGAGAAACTTGTGCATCGCAGCGGTCGCGAAATTCCAGGCCAATTCGCTGGAGTGATGGGACCGCAACGTGCGCCCTATCTGCTGGATTGCTGTAAGTTCAACGGTAAGTCTTATGGCGCATGGCCAAAATATGGATTCCACCATCAACGCGGGGGTGAGAACCCAGCCGGTTATCAATTCTCAACACCCAGTCTTGTTTTACCCGAGGGTCTGACCCAACAGCGACTTGGTCAACGTGTCGATCTTTTGAACTTGGTAGAAAGGCAGCAACACTACCTCAGGCAACTGGCCGAAGTTGAAACATTCGACCGCTTCCAAGAACGAGCGGTGGCAATGCTAAGTGACGGTAAAATGAAGGGGCTCTTCAATGTCGCAGGAGCCGACCCCAAAACGCTCGACCGGTATGGGCGTCACACTTTTGGCTGGTCGCTCTTACTCGCTCGCCGCTTAGTCGAGGCAGGTGTGAATTTAGTACAAGTCAATTTAGGCAACAACGAAACCTGGGACACTCACGGCAATGCATTCCCCAGTCTAAAAAACTATTTATTGCCACCAATGGATCAAGCCGTGTCGGCGTTGCTTGATGACCTTGACGACCGAGGCTTGCTTGAATCAACACTCATCGTGATGGCAGGCGAATTTGGGCGTACCCCAAAAGTCTTTCGGTTACCAGAACATTACGCACTCCCAGGACGTGATCATTGGGGCGCCGTTCAATCCGTATTTTTCGCAGGCGGTGGGGTAAAAGGCGGAAACGTTGTCGGTTCCTCCGACAAGCTGGGGGCTTATCCTCACGACGACCCGCAAACCCCAGAAAACATGGCCGCAACGATCTACCAGGCCCTCGGTTTACCCAAAGCTGCAACTTGGCACGATCTGCTAGACCGTCCATTCCCGGTTTACCATGGTGCCCCGATTCGCGGCCTCTCATAGCTTGAACACTGGCCAACTGAAACGACCGTCGCATAACGTTCCGATTGGTTTCTAACGACGGGGATTCACGGTCAGCACATCCTTTCGACAGCTCTCTGCCGAGAGGAATTCGACAGGCTTTTCAATAATCTCATTATGGGGAAGTCGGCATCAACTTCAGTCACGATCGCCACCAAAGAAAAGCGAGGTTGCCATTCGCCTGAATAGCTGCGTGTTTCGACCTTCCCTCGGAGCAAATTCCCCAACAAGAATTCAGCACGTAGGATTTCGCGCCAAGGAAACGCTCGAAAAAATCACCACTTTTCGCAGGAGAAAATTCCAGACGGTACAAATGAACAAGGCCGCGATTTTTGAAATCCTAAAATCGATTCCGAAAACTTCCGTACCAATCCACAACAAAAACTCTGTGAGTACAAGCCCGATCAAACCAATGAGAAAAAACAGAAAGAACTCTGTTCTTCGGTCTTGGAATTGTCGACAAGGAAACACCCAGCGAACACAAAGCAAATAATTAACGCAAATCCCGATCGAGTAACCGATTGCGGCCGCGACAAGATAGTTCAGCCCAAGAAATTCAACCGCTCCCAACAAGCAAGAAAAATCGGCGACCAAGGCGATTAGACCCACAACACCAAATCGAAAGGCCTGCACAAAGGTACTGTTGTTTTTCTCTTGCAGAAGCTTTGATCAGATCATCCAGAAAAACTCATCGAAAACATTAAGTGACGAAATCCGCAGCCTCTAAGCCAGCTGCAGTAATCGTGGCAGCTTCCTGATAAGCCTCATAGTCCGTATTGATCGACCAAAGATTATTCCGACTTTGCTTCAACAGATTTTCGGCTCCCAGGAGCCCCATCAAGATGCTGTGATCCTGATTGTTGTACTTGAAGGCACCGTAGCGACCGATGGGAATCAAGCCGTTAAAGTCAGACAGATAGCCTTGGATCGTGGAAAGATGTGTCTTGTAGTTCCGCGCGTACACTGGATAGCAACGTGGCACCCGCACAACATGTCCATCCAGGATTTCAGATGCACCAATCAGACCGGTTGACCGCATTTCAGATTTCGCGCGGGCAATCAATTCCTCGTCGGCTTCTCGCCACATGGAATCATCGTCGTTTGCCCAGTATTCGAGCGAAAGAATCGTTTCGTCCGAACTGCCATATAGCTCGGGAATCCAATTCCGAAAGTTCGTGACACGTCCAACTTGAAGATCAGGAGCATGCACATAGACCCATTGGTCATCAAACAGATCAGTGGCAGCAATTCGCAAGTAAACAACGATCGTGTTTCGAAATTTCAGTGAATCTGCCGATTCCAACACGTGCGATGGAGTTCCCTCGAGACCGTTCACGAGCAAGGTCATCGGCATGGTGGAAATAACGTGGTCAAATTCCCGCGTACGACCGTCCTTCAATTCCACACCGGTAACTTGTTTGCCCTGATGAATCACCCGTTGCACGGGGCAATTCAAACTGACATCTCCCAAGACATCGATATAATCAGCCATCCGTTCATAGATCATTCCCGTCCCTTCAAGCGGGAACGCGAATTGATCCACTAACGTTTGGTGGTGTCGTCCTCCCAATCCAAGCGCATTCTTTGCTACCTCAGCCAATGACAATTTTTTGATTCGTTGAGCTGCAAAATCCGCATCAAGATCCTGACAGGAAATCCCCCAAAGCTTTTCGCTGTATGTCTTGAAAAAGATTTCGAAAAGACGACGACCAAATCGGTTGACTACCCAAGATTCGAATGACGCTCCTTCGACTCCAGGAGACAGTCGTTGTCGCGCATAACTCGCCAGACAGCGAGCGGACTCTGCGAGTCCAAGATTCCTCAGTGCATTCCCCGGTTGCAACGGGTAATTAAAAAAATTTCCACCGTAATAGATCCTGGTCAGACGATCCACCATGCGGTAATCGCGTTCGGCTATTTCCAACCAGAGGCGATTTACACGCGCATCGGAGCTGAAGAAACGATGAGGTCCCAAATCGACTGTTTGTCCCCAAAGTTGGAACGAACGACACATCCCTCCAACAGCACTTCCCGCCTCAAAAACTTCAACCTTCGTCCCAGCTTTGGCCAACTCGTAGGCCGCTGTGAGTCCAGCAGGTCCGGCACCGATCACGCCAACCTTCATCACATCCTCTTTCCGCCTAAAACGTGCACACAACCTCGAAAACGGATCGACCTCGAGATGGATCTAAAAACGGATCCTTCTCCAGTGAAGATAGGTCATAAAAGCGAATTTAGGCAAGAAGTCAATATTTAACGGTTGCAAAATCAGCACAGAATTGGGCCCCGAACAGAACGAATCTCTGCTACCTGAGCTATATAGATTGGGGACGTTGAGAGTCAGAAGATCATATCTTGACTCGGTTTTGCCAGCCGAAGCTCCGATGTCCGCGATATTACGATTCATTCAACGCGCACGACCGGATCAGACATGGACAACGCTGCCGGACATTTGCCCACCAGCAATCGATTCAAGGACTTGAGCAAGTCGTTCTTGAAATTCAGCTTAAATCCATGGTGCCTTTTTTTGGGCTTGTTATTGCTTAACGCAATAATGCGTCCCTATTCGGATCTCATTCACGACGCGCGGCTCTACGCAGTGCAGGTATTAAATCGGGCCAACTTTGGCCTCTACGGTGATGACCTTTACTTGAAGTTTGGAAGCCAGGATCGATTTTCGCTCTTTTCAAAATTCGTCAGCCCCTTCGTACAACCATTTGGAATCCGTAGCACTTTCTTTTTTTTCTATTTGGTGAGTAGCTCGTTCTTACTCTTCTCTGCCCAAAGATTTGTCAGCAGGATCGTGCGGTGGAAGTCGGTGGCTGCTTTGTCATTGATCTATATCGCGGTCAACCCGGTTCCGTTTGGAGGGTTGGACGTTTTCCATCTGAACGAAAACTTTTTGACACCCCGTTTAGCTGCAATTGGATTCGTACTTTTTGCAATGACCCATCTTGCTCACCAGCAAATCGGTTATTCCCTGCTGTGCCTATTCCCTGCATTTCTGCTCCATCCGGTGATGGCATTCAGCGGTTTCTTAGTTTGGCTTTATTTCACACTGACGACATTCCTGTCGGGTCGGCAAATTGGCCTGCTTTTCGCTGCCGGGCTCACACCACTTCTCGCCATCATATTGCACCCACCCTGGGGCGACGCAGTCTTGGGTGAAATGGACGCCACCTGGAAACAGAATGTTCAGGTCTCAAACCATTACGCATTTCTGCAGGAGTGGACACTCACGGATTGGATTAAAATCGGCACAGCGTTTGCGATCACATTAACATCCCGCAATACGCTGCGTCTGAATGAGTCGACGAAGCGACTACTCGATGGAATCGTCACAGTGGCAACTCTGGGGATCATCGGCGGACTAATTGCTCCTTGGCTCCCTTACGCCTTGCCGCTTCAAGGCCAACCCTACCGAGCATTGTGGTTGCTACAGTTCATTCAGATCCCGCTGGGAGCCGCCTTGCTACGAGCAGCATGGACTGACAGCAAGCCGCGCGCAACTAGCCGCGTGATTCTCCTGGGCAGTTGTTTCGCCGCTGGCGCCATGACACTCGTCCAAACCCTATCCTCATTCAGCATGCTGTGGGTCTTACGAAGTCGGAAACAACTCGCCGAAAAGACGAATGGTAATCTGCCGACGAACCAACGAATTCTGTTTTTTGTCGCAGCAGTTCTACTAACCATCCCTCTGCTGGCACCGTTAATTGCTCATTGGGATCAAATAAAGAACGTACCATCTCCGATTGATTTGCTGCGATTCGTTCCGCCCACACTCGGGCCGCTTTATACCTTGCTTGCCAGTGTCTTGATGATCACTTGGATGTTTTGGCAAACGGGTGGCGGACGTCTATTTTGCACGACGGCGACCGTTGGATGCCTTTCGCTACAAGCGTTATTTTTCACAGGCCCTCAATGGGCACAATCCACGCATTGGGTGGCACGACATGAACACCATTTGACCGAATTAAACGGCTTCCTTGATCAACGTTTCAAGGACAGCGATCGATTGCCAACCCTTTACTGGCCGCAAATAGGCCTCGACGACATCTGGGTCACACTTGGATCCAAATGCTTTTTCTCGAAACAGCAGACAGCTGGAAACATGTTTAATCGCGGCACGGCAGTGGAGGGGCAACGGCGTGCAACCCTCGTCAGCCCCTTTGAACTTGCCGAGTTAAAACGGAATGGAAAGACGATTAACCGAAACGATTGGACAACCAGGTCGCTATTCGCGCTGTATGGATCGGATTTCGATGTGGAACCATCTTGGCACGCCCTTGACGAATTGTGCCAGGAAGATGTGGACATCTTGGTAATCCGACAGAACTTCGACAATCTTCACTCCATCCAAATTGGCGATCTGTTTATTTATGAATGCGAAAAAATCCGCGATACGGTGCATCAACGAGTTACCAATCGATCCCAACACACGACGATTCCCGTTACATCCCAACCTTCCGTAACGGAATCAAATCAAAAAAAGAAAACGCGTTCACCACATCCTGTTGAATCAATGTGATCCTCGCCATGAAAAATCCGGCTTTCCAAGCAAAATCGACGATCCAACGAACGGCGAGGCTGATCGCCCCTAACAGCTTTCTCGCAATCACAATCATCACTGCAATCTTTGCCGAGTTGGTGTTTGTCGGGTTTTGCGATGAAAACATTTATACCTCGCCACGCACCACCCTCCTCGGCATCTCCTTCGTAACCTTTTTTTGGGTGACCGTCGGGTGGTCTCTTTACTTTCTAGGATGCTTCTACAAGAGAATCACAGAAGGCGTATCGAGATTTCATCGGCTTACCTTTTGCCTGGTCGTCACAACCCTGTTGTGCTTTGCGGTTCTTCTCTACAGCCTGAGTTGGTTCTTATTTTTTCAGTCAGGCCGTTTTGCCAATTTTGAAACTTGGCGATTCATCACATTCAACTTCCACCATCTTTGGACCTATGTGGTTGCAGCTGAACCCATTCACCTATTCACTGCGTCGATATTACTGCTGCTCGCCTTCACGGCGATCCCCTTCGTGTTGGTTCGGAGTACCAGCAAGACCTGGCCGGACAGCAATCGTTTAGTCGGCCGACAATTCATCGCGTGGATGGTTCTGTGGCTAACGCTATCTTGGAGCTGGATCAATCTTTCGCACGAAGACAGTGTGCATCGACGTGTGCATGACACACGTGCAGTCAAACATCGGCTACATCCAACGATGACACTTTACACGTCGCACCTTGAATCTCGAAATGGCCAAGTGATCACGGACAGCTTGGCAAACAATTCATTGGTTCGCTTACCAAGACAAACCGTTTCCACAAAACGGGTCCCCATAAAATCGAGTCTGCCAAAACCGAATGCGCCGTCAGTCATTTTCGTGGCGATCGAATCTCTGCGACACGATACGATCCACCAATGGCATCAAGGCCAAGAGGTGCTTCCGAACATCAACAAACTCGCGAAAAACGGCATCGAGTTCTCCCGTGCCTATTCACAAAGCACGCACTCCGACTACGCTGATGTGTGCCTCGTTTCCTCGCTCTACCCACTCAGAACGCAGGGCCACTATTACTACGGGCCCCATGACCCTTATCCTCGTACTCTAATTTATGACATCTTAGCGCCGACGGGTTACGCGACGGCTATCATTTCCTCACAAAATGAAGCCTGGGGCGGCATGGACCATTTCCTCGAGAAACCCAGCCTCCACACCTTCTACCACCCTGAAACAAGCAGAGCAGAAACAACCTTTTCTGAGCTTGATACGGGGTTCGCCCACGAAGTCCGAACCGGAGGTTTAGTCGCCGGAAAATTAACGGATGAGCATACGACCAGCAAGGCCATTGAATGGATCGAAGCGCAAGTCCAGGCAGATCGCCCCTTCTTTCTGAGCATGAACTTCCAAAGTTCACATTTCCCCTACCTCATTTCAGAAGATTGTGCTCGCCCTTTCCAACCTGCTTCACTCGCCCCCAGTGTCAGTTTCGTCGAATACCCGAAAGAACAGACGGAAAATGTGCGCAACGCCTACTTCAACTCGATTCATGAATGTGACCGCCAAATCGGACACTTGGCAGCGGCGCTGAAACGACTGGGCCGTCTCGACAACACGATCCTAGTGATCACAGGTGAGAATGGCGAGTCTTTCCATGAGTGCGGAACCGTCACCCATGCACGCGAACCCGTCGAACCCGCAATCCACATCGCTTGTATCATGCATGCACCCAATTTCCTAAAGCCGACGATTGAAGACTATCCATTTGAGCATGTGGACCTGGTCCCGAGTGTCTTGGGCCTGATGGGGCGTCCGAGTCATCCCAACTTCCAAGGAATCAATGTTTTCTCGACCGACCGTCCTTTGCCAGACCATCGCTTGACGTTTTGCCATGTCAACTCTTGCTTCGCAAGAGCCGACACCATCCTACTTGGTGGTCGCTGGAAACTGACAGATGACCAGTCAACCCAGGCAACAACCCTCCACGATGTGATCGATGATCCGTTGCAATCCGAGAACCTGATCGATCAATATCCTGAGTTGGCCGATCAACTCAAGCAGCTTCTAGAAGAATACCGGCTTGATCAATTGGCCTACTATCACTTTCCCAACTATCATCTCACCTACTACCCACCCCAGCCACCGACTTGGCCATCTACCTCGCCAATTCCGGTCAATTCGCCTTCCGCGCCTTGCCAACCCACGGCAGACTCCCCTCTCAACGCATCGCCGTTGCGATAAGGAAAATTCGAAAGCTCAATAAGCCTCTGATTGCAGAACGATCGAGGTTCGCCCAACCAGACCGCATTCTGAACCTATTTTCGGTGAAAAGCGGCTCTCGCAACCGTGAATCTTCCAGGCTTTCACCTTGAGCCTTGCCCTCTCGGCTACGATAATCAAAAGGTCCAGCGAGCAGACCCTCATGGGGCCCCCTTCCAACAAGAAACATTTAACGGACACTACAATGCGAGTCGCTTGGTGTTTCTTTTCACTGACATTGGCAATCTGGTTTTGCGATGGCAATCTTTGTCACGGCAAAGATTTCACGACGGATCAAATTGATTTCTTTGAGCGTCGCGTAAGACCCTTGCTGGCGAAACAGTGTTATGAATGCCATGGCCCATCGCTGCAAGAAAGTGGCCTGCGAATCGATTCACGAACATCCTTACTGACCGGAGGCGATCGAGGTCCGGCCCTCATCCCAGGCCACGCCGATAAGAGTTTGCTAATTCAAGCCATTTCCTTCGGTGCAAATGATTTGGCAATGCCACCGGACGGTAAACTCTCCGCAAAAGAAATTGAAGATCTTCGCCATTGGATCGAAGCAGGCGCGGCATGGCCCTCCGAAGAGGTCCAAACCGATGGAGTTCCTCGACCCAATCGCGAAACGCGACACTGGGCTTTTCAACCAATCGAAAAACCAAAACTTCCACGAGTAAAAGATCTGCAGTGGGTCCAAAATGAAATCGATTTGTTCGTGCTGTCTCGATTGGAAGAGCAAGGGATAACACCTTCACCTGCTGCCAACCACGACACACTATCGCGTCGGATTCATCTCGACTTGATTGGTTTACCAGCGAGCCGAATCGCCACAGAGAAAGAATCGATTGCAGAGCTGACAGATCGCTTACTCGCTAACCCTCGCTATGGTGAACGCTGGGGACGCCATTGGCTCGACGTGGCCAGATACGGTGACACACGAGGCTATGTTGACGGAGGCCAAGTCCAATTCGCGTTTGCCTACACCTATCGCGATTATGTGATTCAAGCCTTCAATGACGACTTACCTTTTCGCGATTTCATCTTGGATCAACTTGCCGCCGATCAGCAAACCTATGCGGACACGGATCGCTGGCGGCTTGCGGCAATGGGTTTTCTGACCGTAGGCCGTCGCTTTAATCACAACTACCATGACACCTTGGACGATCAGATTGACGTGATTTCTCGCGGCCTTCAAGGGGTAACGGTCTCATGCGCGCGCTGCCACGACCATAAATATGACCCCATCCCTACGGCAGACTACTATTCACTCTACGGTATTTTAGCCAGTTCCTACGAACCTCAGCATCCGGACTTACCGACGCTTACAGCAGATGGCAAAAGTCAAGAATCCGCGGAACACCTCACCGAGTTGCGTAAGCGAGCGACTGCATACGACACAAAATACCGCGACCTTCACCGTGAAATCCAACATGAAATGCGCGGCTTCGCAACGGATTACTTGGTTTATCTTGTTCAAGAGTCACCCCGACATCGAATGGGAGATCAAAACCCACTGAAAACCGCAAGAACGGTTTTACGTGGGCCAACGGCCTACGGGTTCGGCTCGATTCAAAGGTGGAGACGCTACCTCGACAAGACAGACACCGCAGATTCGATTTTCGGTATCTGGCATGCCATGGATGTCATCGATCAAGATAACTTTTCCACCGAATTAAGTCGCCAACTTCACCGAAAAGATATCAATCAAATCATCGCAAAACAACTGATTGAAGATCACCCAGGTTCGATGGTGGAGCTTGCCAAATCGTACGGCAGTGCGCTGGAAGCCTTCTACCAACGAAACCGACAAGCGGCAGAAGCGAACTCTGCTCCTCCCACCAATTCAGAACAAGCTGAAATGTGGGCAGCGATTTTTGGAGGCGACAGGCCGATTACCATCACGCGTCTCGAGTCAATCGATTGTTATCATCTCGACGAACACACGGCCATGCGGAATCTGGCTGGTAAGGTTGAGGAACTCTCAATCAATAACTCACAGGCCCAACCACGCGCTATGTTGCTTCGCCAACGCGCCCAACCGCATCAGCCAACTGTATTCCTGCGAGGACAAGCCAACCGAATTGGGCCAGAGGTACCTCGACAAATCCCAGCGATTTTCTGGGGTAGCGACGGTAATCAACTCGATCGTCGCACACTTGGAGATGATCGACTGGCACTTGCCGACAGGATTGCTGACCGTCTCAACCCTTTGACAGCTCGCGTTTTCGTCAACCGAGTCTGGCATTGGCATTTTGGACAACCGCTTGTGCGTACCATGAGCGATTTTGGTGTTCGCAGTGTCCCCCCCACCCATCCGAAACTGCTCGATTACCTCGCAGCCTGGTTCATGGAAAATGGGGGATCCTTAAAAAAACTGCATCGACTCATTCTGAGTTCTCGTACTTATCAGCAGGCGAGCCTTCTCCGCCGCAAGCCAAATGAAATTGACCCAGAGAATCGGTATTTGTGGCGGTATAACGCACGGCGATTGGAATGGGAAGCCATCCGAGATTCTTTGCTTTTCGTTTCAGGTCAACTCGATGATCGCACAGGCGGACGCGGCATCATCGCAGATCCCGATGATCCGACGACCACCTGTCGAACGATTTATTTACAAGTCGATCGGCAGCACATTCCTTCATTTGCCAGGAACTTTGATTTTCCTTCACCTGACTTCACCAGCCCACAACGTCCCGAAACAACCGTCCCCCAACAACAACTTTTTTTTCTGAACAGTCCATTTGTGACCCAACAGGCTGAACAGCTCGGTCAGCAAATCACTGGGCTACCGCCTAATGAGACAGCGCGATTTCGCGAACTCTACCGACGTGTATTTGCGATGTCCCCACCTGAGGATGATCAACAAATCAAACGATGGTTGCAGCAGGCCAACCGGGCCAACCAAGGAACTTCCATACAAGACAAATGGACCTGGATCGCTCAGGCAATGTTACAATCCAATCTTTTCGTGTTCGTGGAATAGATTTCAATGAACCAGAATTCCCATCAAAATTACGCCGGCCTTACACGTCGTGAATTCTTGAACCGATCGGGCATGGGACTTGGCGCGATCAGCTTAGGCACACTGGGTGGACTGCCGACGACTGCCAAGACAAGTGCAGCCACGAATCCGCTCGCGACAAAAAGCGCTCATTTCCCAGCTCCAGCAAAACGTGTAATCCATATTTTCTTCAACGGTGGCGCTTCTCATGTTGATACCTTCGACCCCAAACCGGAGCTCACCAAACGCGATGGCCAGCCACTCCCTGCGCCTAACCTCATCACGGAACGACTGACGGGCGTTGGTATGGCATCGCCCTTTCGTTTTCAGCCATATGGTGAAAGTGGGATCGAAGTCAGCGAATTATTTTCCCATTTGGGACAGCAAATCGACGACGTTTGTGTCATTCGATCAATGTACGCCGATCTGCCGAATCATGAGCCCTCTTTGATGCTAATGAATACCGGCGTGGCGAACGTAGTTCGCCCCAGCTTCGGATCGTGGCTCACCTACGGCCTGGGATCGGAAAACGAAAACCTGCCGGGCTTTGTTGCCATGTCCCCCGGCGGTCACCCGGTGAAAGGGCCACAAAACTGGCAGTCGGCATTTTTACCGAGCGTTTATCAGGGCACCTACATCGACACACAAGAGACGGATCAAGTCGACAAACTGATCGAGAATATTCGAAATTCAACACTCGACAAATCAAGCCAACGACAACAGCTTGATTTCGTACAACAGCTAAATGAACACCACCTGGATCAACGTGGTAACGACACACAGTTAGAAGCACGAATCCATTCCTACGAACAAGCATTCCGCATGCAAGCGGCGGCAACAGAAGCATTCGATTTAACGAAAGAACCGACCTACATCCACCAGATGTACGGCAACACACCTCAGGCTCGACAAATTCTTATCGCCCGTCGCCTAGCAGAACGAGGCGTCCGATTTGTCCAATTGTGGCACGGCGCCTGGCAACCCTGGGACAACCACAACAATATTGAAAAAGAGCACCGCAAGTTAGCAGGAGAGTGCTCGCAAGCGATTGGAGCACTGATCGCCGATCTGCGCCAACGAGGCATGCTTGATTCGACGCTGGTGATCATCGGAGGTGAATTCGGACGCACGCCGACAGTGGAATTAGAGCGAGGCGGCAAGTCATCGGCCCAAGGCCGTGATCATAATCATCACGGTTTCTCGCTCTGCCTTGCCGGCGGTGGAATCAAAGGCGGACATGTACACGGAGCTACTGACGAATTCGGATTTCGAGCAGTGGAAGATCGCGTGCATGTCCACGATTTACATGCAACATTGCTGCACCAACTTGGCTTCGACCATGAACGGCTCACTTACCGTTACGCCGGCCGAGACTTTCGTCTCACCGATGTCAAAGGCCGTGTGATCCAGTCCATCATCGCTTAATCGACTTCGAAACCGATCAACCAGATACTCCAGCAGCCGACTTGGAAGAAAACAAATGGGCCGCTGTTTTGCCACCAACGCATGCGGCCGGTACATAAAGCATCAGGTCAACCACGGCGAACCACGCCGGTTTCGGCACCATCAGCAAATTCGCGATCCCCCCCCCCAGACACAAAACCCCGATGAGCAGCCACCCGGCAACCCAGTTACTTCGAGTGATGGTTTCGCAAACAAAAGCTGCCACCAAAGCACCGAAGGCATGAGCAAATAACGTGATGAGTAGCGCCGTAAACGGCAAACTATTGATATACTCCAACATGGCCTCGCGGTTGGTCAACTCGAGATCTGCGGGTGGTGGAAACATTTGAAACGAAACGGCAACACCGGCCCAGATCACAAGCACACCTGCCAACAGTCCGACAAAGATCCCAACGTATTGTCGAATCATTCCATTCGTTCCTTCTAAGCTCTGATTTTTTCTCATTGACGAATCTCCGCCTTTCCCCCTGTTTCCGCCTCAAGTGTAACAGATCCGTGGCCATCGCTCGCAGCAATCTCAGCAGTAGCCCAGGAATGATCATCAGATCACTCAAGACCGCTACCGCAGAATCCACTACAATCGATCCGCTCTTAAAATTGCCTGTTCATACCGGAGCCAACATGCGCCGATTCGCAGCATTATTATTTTTAGCCATTTCTGGCTGCTTCAGCGCGGAGCCGGCAAATCCAGCAGGATCTGGGCTGGTCTCAGCTCGAGTTCTTTCCATCCAGCAACTTCCCGCTGAAATTGCCAATCACCAAGGCCGCATTGTCATACTCGATTTGTGGGCACTTTGGTGAAACTCATGTATTGCGGAACTACCGCAGCTCATGCAGTTGCAAGAGAAATATCCCGACCAGCTTCAAACCATCACACTGAACCTCGACTATGATCAAACGGGCCAGGGCCCTTCGAACGATCTCCAACAAGAGATCGTCGAAAAACTGGACAGCCTAGGCATCAATACCGAAAACCTCATCTGCAGTACCCAAACTCATCAGGCTTTAGACGCGTTACAGATTGCCACGCTGCCATCCGCGATCGTCTACCATGCAGATGGTAAGCTCGCAAAAAAATTCGACGGTGACCTTGATTTCCGTTCCAAGGTGAAACCGTTTGTCGAAAGCTTGCTGTCCCAACCCAATACCCCCTGAATAAACATCAAAGAATTGTTCGATGTCTTGGATTACTCAATTTATAGGGTGCCTGCTGCTAAGCTGGCTTGTGAGCGAACCCCTCCCCTTCCACAACGATGGTGAGTACGCCTTAAGGCAACCCGTCAATGACTCATCCACCCTCGGCAAGCAAGCCGACAAGGTATCTGCCCCTGTGTTGGATGGATCGCAGGCAGCGATTGACGCGGCAGAGATGGTTGAACCCTGGCACATCCACTACAAGAATCAAATCATCTGCAGCTTTGTAATCCTGATGCACCTTCTGGGGGCGGCATCATCCGTCAAAGCAATTATGCAAACCAGAACGTCACAGGGGTCGATTGCCTGGTTTATTTGCTTGAATACTTTCCCTTATCTTGCCGTTCCTGCCTACTGGGTCCTTGGACAGTCGAAATTCGACGGCTATCACTCACTGCGATCAAAGGCAAATGGTACCGAGTCGATTCAGCAAAAAATCCGCGGAGTAATGGCCGACCAGCACTTGTTATTCAAACCATCAACAGCGCGAGAACACGCCCAAGCAACGCTATTGCGAAAACTGAGCAGACTCCCGATTACAACAGGCAATGACGCCAAACTACTAATCAATGGCAACAACACGTTTGATGCCATCTTGAGTCGAATCTCGCAAGCTCAGGACTATGTGTTGGTTCAGTTCTACATTTTGCGAGATGACGCCCTGGGCCAAAAGCTCAAAGCGACTCTCTTGGAACGGGCTCAAGCAGGAGTTCGTGTAAGCGTGCTCTTCGATGAGCTAGGAAGTAAAGAGCTCCCAGACAGCTACCTCCAAGAATTACGAGCTGCTGGTGCTGAGATTTTCCCTTTCAATACACGCAAGGGACGTGGCCACCGCTTTCGCGTCAACTTCCGAAATCACCGAAAAATCGTCGTTGTAGATGGACACGATGGGTACGTTGGCGGCCACAACGTGGGCGTTGAATACCTGGGGCAAGATCCCGTGTTAACCCCTTGGCGCGATACTCATATCGAGGTCTCAGGTCCTGTCGTTCTTTGCCTACAGGTTCCATTCGTCGAAGATTGGCTCTGGGCCACAGGACAGCATCTCGATCTGAATTGGCAACCGCGGAAGACGGCGCAGGCAGACAAAGTTGCAATGTGCATTCCCACGGGGCCCGCCGATCAATTGGAAACCGGAACGCTGATGTTCCTGGACATGATCAATTCAGCACGTGAGCGAATCTGGATCGTGAGTCCTTACTTTGTCCCCGATGACGAAATGATTTCAGCCTTGCAACTGGCAGCTCTTCGCGAAGTGGACGTTCGGATTCTCGTGCCTGAAAAACCTGATCATAAACTCGTCTACTTGTCTTCTTTTTCCTATCTCCAAGAAGCTGAAAACGCAAATGTGAAAATCTTTCGCTACCAACCTGGATTCTTACACCAAAAAGTAATGCTGATCGACGACGACATGGCAACCGTTGGAACCGCTAACTTTGACAATCGATCTATGCGACTCAATTTCGAGGTTACCATGGCGATTCACGATGTCGATTTCGCTTCACAAGTCGAACAAATGTTGATTGACGACTTCGCTCAAAGCCGATTGGTTTCCGCCAGTGAGTACACAAATCGGTCGTTTTGTTTCCGACTCGCGGTACGCGGAGCGCGTTTATTAGCCCCCATTCAATAACACCCCATCACCGTCATAATTCGGCTTCAACTGCAATGAGAAGACGCCTAGACTCGGCGACGAAAATCGCCGTTTCACCGCAGTCAACAAGGACGCAAAAATGGCAGATTCACAACAGATTGAAACGCTCGTAGACCAGTTGAATGGCGAAGCAGAACAGCGGGCAGCAGCCGCTGAAGCCTTAGCTCAGCTCGGCGCCGGTTGTCACGCAGCTTGCGTTCCCTTAGTACGAGCCTGCGGCACCGACGAAATGACTCGCGAATGGGCGACGGCCGCTCTAGAAGAAATTGGAGCTCCACTCGTCGATACAATCCCTGATCTGATCAGACTCGTTGACAACGACTCGCCGAACGTCGCTTACTGGGCAATCACTTTACTCGGACGGTCCGAAGAATCAGCGGAGCAAGCCTGCGACAGCTTAGCAAAATTGATCTGTTCTGATCGGGATCTAAGCTTGCGAGAACGAGCCGTCTGGGCTGTCGCGAAAATTGGTCATCAATCGCCCACCCTGCTCGACGCATTGAAAACAGCGAGCCAAAGCAATCACGAACGGCTCGCACGACTTGCCAGCGGAGCTTTCGCGTAATCGCACCACTTAGCGACTCAAGAATCGTATCCGACGCCGATCAAAGGGACGTGTTTTCTGTTGAGTCGAAGGGGCACCAGAGGATTGCGGGGCGCCGGTCGAACCCTGGCTATATCCTGCCTGCGGCTGCCCAGGCGTCGAACTCGCCTGCCCCTGAGCCGCATAGTGAGGTTGCTGTGCAGTCGATGGAATCGCTGCACCGGTGGCTCCGTACTGGGGCTGAGCGTGCTGGGGCTGAGCGTGCTGGGGCTGAGCGTGCTGGGGCTGAGCGTGCTGGGGCTGAGCGTACTGGGGCTGAGCGTACTGGGGCTGAGCGTACTGGGGCTGAGCGTACTGGGGCGATGTCCCGTATGCCGATTGCGATTGCTGAGGACTCGATGGAACCTGTCGTGCCAATGGGTTGTAGACCTTTGCGGGAGCTGGCTGAGTCGCGTTAGTTCGGTTCGGGCTACCCGCTGGATTCGCGGCCGGGCCTTTATTGGTAACCACGTTTCCGGTTGGTCCCGACGAGCCTGTCGCAGCACCACTCGCAGCAGCCTGTCCAGCAGCGCGTTGTTTTGCTAACAAAGTTTTCGTCCCACTCTCATACGCAGAAAACTCCGCCCAAATGGGATAGTGATCCGAGACTTTCAACGCTTGTTCCCTGGTCAGCCCAAACTCTGTTTGCAAATTGATGATGCCGGAACGCCCAACGTATTCGGTCGTATTGACACTACTGAAAACAATGTTGTCGTATGATTTATTACCGCGTGTGTTCGTTGGCTCACCGTGAACCGTGTAAGCAATCCCTGGAATCTCACCGAGTTTGCCGAGTTTCTTGTAGCTAACGTTGAGATCCCCCAACAGAATTACATCATCTTCCCCCCAAGGATTCTGTTGCACCGTTAAAAAGACATCACCCAACGCATTCAATTCTTGTTTGGTCTCATCAGGGTCCGTATGAATATTCGCCAAAATAAAGGTGAACGCATCAATCGTCGGGGAAGCGCGCGTCCGAAAACGCGCAATCATGGGCTCTCGATGGAGTAAATCTTTGGGATCATCTACCGTTTTGACTGAGCTAGGGTCGACCTCGATTCGTTGCGTATCATAGACAATCACATACTGTTCTTTACTGTCAGTACGTCCTTGTCGTGGTCCGATCACAAACTGGTAGGCTCCGCCTTCAGAATTAATCAGGCGAATGAAGTTTGCCATCACCGAAGGGTCGGTTGTCCTTAATTCCTGAATTGCCACGATGTCAAATCGTCGCACAATTTTGGCCAAGATATTCATAACATCTGGCTTGGCAGACTTAGAGGTACCAAAAACTTGAATGTTGAAACTAGCAATGCGGATGGTGTCACCTTGCTGCGCGGCGACTTGAATCTGCTTGGCGTCTGCAGCTGATTGACGGGTCGCAACAGGCAGCGTTGAAGAAACGTTGCCGGTTTCTAAAAAGCGTTCCCCCAATCCCTGAAGAGTCTGGCTAATGTAGGCAATACGATCTTTGTCGAGCGAGACTCGCGGGCGATGATTTACCCACTGCACCGAAATAACCCCAGAACTGGCCAGCGTGATCAGCGAGATCAATACCATGGGCGCACCCAATCGACTGGAGAGCAGATTCTTAACGCTTCTGGGCATCCCAGGTGTCGCGTAGTAGACGATGTTTTGCGATATCGACCTTTTCTTTTTCGACCTTGCCATCCTTGGCCCCGTAATTTCCCAGCAGGTGAATCGCGCGATCCGCGCGGAACGCAGGCTTCTAGCACAGCCCTTCAGACTGGGCAACATCAGCTACCGTCGTGCTGGCAGCAATCAACGCTGTCACTCCGAAAAAAAGACGACGCAACCGCCCACCCCAACATCATCGTTGTCGTTGTGTTATTAAGTCGGCTAACAGACGACTCGCCATGAAGACGTTCATCACAAAACGGCCATGCTGCGCTGGCTTGCTCGACCGATCGAAAGGGGGGTCGATTCAAAAGTGGGTTCACGGGTGAGACGGATCGAATCGAAGAGGAGTTCTTAACCGCAGAACTTCACTTTCAGGGAGTCCGTTCTTTTTGCCGAATCGCTTCGAGCTGTGATTCGAGACGCCGAACGATGTCCGGATGTTGTAGAAAAAGATTGTGTTTCTCGGCACGATCATCGTCCAGGTTATAAAGCTGGCCAGTTGGTCCATCTTTATCCGGCTGAATTCGACTTGGCTTTGAGAATCCACCGGACCCCAAACCGGTAATCAGTTTCCAGGCGCCATCTCGGATTGTCATTGTGCCATTGCCCGACGCCACGACGAGGTTTTCGCGAACGGGATTACTTTCTGCCTGGCGATCGGTAAGCACCGGCAAAAAGTTGACACTATCGTGTTGGACTTCATCCGGCAACTCGGCACCGACAATCGCAGCAAAGGTTGCCAGTAAGTCAGTAAAACAAACCAGCTGATCGGTTACCGTTTGAGGATCAACCTTGCCTGGCCAACGAACGACAAATGGCATGCGATGACCATTTTCCCAGGCGTCGGCCTTCATACCGCGTAAACCTCCCGAAGAATCATGACCGAACCGTTCCACGTCTTTTTCAAACCAGACCGGCCCATTGTCTGACGTAAAAATCAACAATGTATCGTCGGTCATCTTTGCATCCTCAAGTGCCTTCAACACTCGACCAATCATGGCATCCGTCATGGTGACAAAATCGCCGTACATACCGGCCTGACTTGTTCCTTGAAACTCTGGAGAGGGAAGCCACGGCGTGTGGGGCGCCGGATAAGCCAAGTACAAAAACAGGGGTGAATCGGATGGCTGTTTCGAGTGTTCTTCAATCACACGAATCGCTTCATCGGTAAACTTTGGCAAAACATCTTTCAATGCCAAATCAGGTGCGATGCCCCCCGCTCGCCAAAACTCACCCTGAATTGGCGACCATCCCTTGGTGTTTCTTGCCTCAATGTGCTTGGTGGGTGCGGCCACCGCCTGCCGATCACGAATATAGAAATAGGGTGGTATATCCGTCGAGGCTCGAATGCCGAAAAAGCTGTCAAAGCCACGATCGACCGGTCCTCCCGGCAAGGGCTGATCATAGCCTTGTTCAAGAAATCCCAGATGCCACTTCCCCACCATCGCAGTTCGATAACCTTGTGATTTCAGGAGCGAGGCAATCGTCAATCGCCCCTCGTCAATGGAAGGCTGTCGTCGCCAACGAGCAACGTTAGTACGAAAGGGATAACGTCCTGTCAGCAAGCCGTATCGCGACAAGTGACAGAGGGGCCCCGGGGCATGCGCGTCGGTGAATCGCATTCCGTCATCAGCCAATTGATCAATATTGGGAGTCGCAATCTTAGATTCCGAGTTGTAACAAGCTGCATCCCCATAGCCCATATCATCAACCATGATGACAACAATATTTGGATGATTTGCCTGCTTTGCATCAGCCCTCAACCACTGCGCTGACAATGAAACGGAAAACAAAATCCAGCTCCACAGCAGAAGCCTCACCCATCCAAAACGAAAGGAACGAATCATGCCAGCTCGCACTCGATTGTTCATTTATTTTCTCTCTAACCGTTTTTTCCTACCCGCCTAATTGTAACGCCAATCCTACAACGATGCCCAGAATCAGAAATCAGATCACCGTCCACAAGGCCTCGAACGTCATTTGAAACGGCGGCTTCCTTGACAACCTATTCGCTCATTTCCAACCGAGGCAGGAATCATTTCCGGGCCTAGCACAATCTAAGCCGACGAATTCCAGACGCCTGCCAACGGTCCCGTACTGTCGGCAAAGCGTTCCACTTCGGCACCGAAGGCGTTCAACATCGAGACGTACAGATTCGCCAAAGGAGTATCGTTCCCGAAGACCAAGTGTTTACCGACTGCCAAACGCCCTTGAGCACGACCCGCTAACAAAATGGGAAGATTGTGCGGATTGTGGCCGTTTCCATCCCGCAATCCGGAGCCGAACAAGATCATCGAATTATCCAACACACTTCCATCGTGTTCCGGCATCTGGCGAAGCTTGTTCAGAAGGTAGGCATATTGCTGGACATGCCAACGACTGATCACCTGATACTGACGGAGCATTTCTTCTTTGTTTTGGTGATGCGACAGTTGATGATGGCCACCTTGCACTCCTTCCAAGAATGAAAAGTTGCGTCCGCTCACTGCATTGCCGAACATGAAAGTACAAACGCGCGTCGTATCAGTTTGAAATGCCAAAGCGATCATGTCCAGCATCAATCGCACGTGCTCCTGATACTGACTCGGTATCCCCGTTGTCGGTTGTGGTGTCTTCGCAAAAGGAACTAATGGACTCCACTCGCTGGCTGAATCTCCTGAGGCCCTTTCCAGTCGTTGTTCGAGTGAACGGACGGACTGCAGATATTCGTCGATTCGCTGGCGATCAGCGACGCCCAGCCGTTGCCGCAAATCGCTTGCATCCCCTAACACCAGATCCAATAGCTGGCGATCGCGTTGTGCATTGACCGTTTGTGGCAAACCGGCTCGAAACAAGCGTTCATACACGAGCTGCGGATTGATTTCTCTGGCCAGTGGGTTCGTCGGTCCCTTCCATGCAACATGAGAACCATAAACGCGCGTGTAACCCACATTCCGATCAACTCCAATACTGATCGGTTCGGTCGCTAACTCTAAGGAGGGCAACGGAGTCGCATCAGCCACCGTTCGGGCGGCAAGTTGATCCATAGAAACGCCATTGCAATTCAGATCGATTCCTAAGGATTTATTAATCGTCGTACAGGTTAAAAACCCCGATGTCTTCACATAATGCCCATCGCCGAAGTCACTCGCTTGATTCCACAAGTTGGTCAACACGAGTAATTCTTTTTTCAAATCGGCCAAAGGCTCCAAGGTTGGCGAGAGCTGAAATTCAGTCCCCTGCCCTTCAGGAGTCCACTGATCCGCGCGCACACCGTTGGGCATAAACAACGCTGCCATTCTGATTGGACTTGCTTGTGCGGCCGCACCTCGCACCACAGAAGGCACCATGGCCTCCAACCAAGGCAAAGCAAGCGTGACACCTGCACCGCGCAACAAAGTACGTCGCGTAATCTCGACTCTGCATTTCGACATCATTCCGATTCCTGCTCAGGAACAACAAGTTTCGCGTCTGCCTGCACCGCAGCAGCAGCGGGATCCGTCCCTTGCTTATAGCGGAATGGCACACTTTTTACGATTCCGAAAACGAGTGGATGGGTCGAATAATCATGCTTCTTTAGCTGATCAACAATCTCATCCACGACACAACCGTCCTCATTACTCAATCCTCGCCCAAGCGCATAACCTAACATTTTCGCTGTGAGGTGTCGGGCAAATTGATCCTTTCGATCAAGCAACGCAAGTTTCAGCTCAGCCGGCCCATTAAATTTGGTTCCGTCGGGCAATTCACCTTGGGCATCAATTGGGTGGCCGTTCGATTTTTCACGCCAGCGTCCCAGCACATCATAATTCTCCAACCCAAATCCTAGGGGATCCATCCGGTCGTGACACGAAGCACAGGTTGCATCCTGTCGATGCTGCTCCAGTCGATCGCGCAACGACAAAACGGCACCCCCTAATTCGGCCTCTGGCAATTCAGGCACATCCGGCGGCGGAGGAGGAGGAGGATCCCCAAGTAACGTTTCCAAAATCCATTTGCCGCGCAACACAGGACTTGTCCGATGTGGATAAGAGGAAACCGCCAAGACAGCTGCCATTCCCAGCACCCCCCCCCGATGACTAGCTGGCGGCAATTCGACCCGACGGGGTTGTTCACGAAATTCACCTTGAATTCGATAGTGTCGAGCAAGCCGACGATTTGCGTAGGTAAAGTCCGCATCGATCAACTTCAACAACGAAAGATTCTTGATCAATAGTTCTTCAAAAAAGAAGACAGGCTCATACTTCATACCCCCTTCAAGTTCTGAATCATATCGCTTCGCGACGGTCGGATCAGGCTTAAATTCTCGCCCCAAGGCTCGCGTCCCCAACCACTGCTCTACAAAACTCTCGGCAAAGCTACGAACCTTGCCTGATTCCTTCAACATGCGGGCGACTTCCTCGTCCAACACATGATTTGAATTCAATTCGCCTTTGGTCGCCAATTGAAACAGGCGGTCATCCGGCATGGATCCCCAAAGGAAATACGATAATCGCGACGCGAGTTCATGATCGGTCAACAGCACCGGCTTACCAGTTTCGTTAGGCTCTTCGAACAAAAACAGAAAGTTTGGCGATAGCATCACCGCTTCAAACACAAATTGTATTGCATCGGTAAAGGAACGTTCTTCCTGGTACACCGCCTGAAAAAGACCAAGATACTTTTGCAATTCAGCTTGGCTCACAGGCCGACGAAATGCCCGTGGCAAGAATCCAGCAAGCACCTTTTTCGCAGCAGCATCAGGAGACAGATCCTGATTTGGCTCTGCCGTTATGAGTTGCTCACGCGCCCGTTGATCTCGAAAAGCGTGTTCGAGTGCCGTTCGAGCGGCATCCAAAAACTTCTCCGCATGCAAAGGCGAAAGAAATAACGTTTCACCCGCATTGTCAAACCCTTCACCTCCAGCGCCATCTGCCGGAAATTCCAAAGCCACATTAACGTGAATGCCTAACAGATCACGAACCGTCGCTGCATACTCATTGCGGTTCAACCGACGCAACCTTGCAGCAGACGGCGAGACACCGTCACCGCAGGCCGCAGTATGCAACGATGTCTGAATCCAATCCACCAAGCGATCGCGATCGGAGCCCGAAAGTACCTCGCTATCCGGGGGCGGCATCTCACCGCTGCGTACCCGTCGTAGCACCTTCCCCCAGAGCTCGGGTTCCGAAACAATCGCTTCATAAGTCGCAAACCGAGTCAAATTGAGATCGGCTTCAGCAGCGTCTTCAGAATGACAATCTGCACAATAGTGACTGACCATCTGAATTGCCGCAGTCGGACTTAACGGCTCTGGCTCCGCCGCAGAAAGCGTCCCAGAGACGATCCCGATTGATAACGTCAACACCGAATAAGCTCGAAACCAATTCATCGGCAGGCGGACAGAGGGAGGAAGGGAAATTGGGAGTGAGGCCAGGAACCATCTCCCCATCCTATCACTTTCTAGTCTTTCTTACAGCTGCAAGCAGCCGCGTTCAAGGAATCCTGCTGAAGTTCACGATAAAACACCACCTGTAAAACAACGGGTAAACAATCGTGACGAAAATCAGTCTCGGCGATATGATCGGACTATCTATTCAGCCGATCACTATTCAGCCGATCACCTCATGCGGAGAATTATCGATGAACGATGCCATGCAAGTTGCGATCGAAGAAGCCAAAATTGGTTTAGAGAACGGTGGAATACCGATCGGATCAGCACTTGTTATCGATGGGGAAATTGTCGGCCGAGGTCACAACCAACGGGTGCAACGAGGAAGCGCCATCCACCATGCTGAAATGAATTGCATTGAAAATGCGGGACGTTTGAAGGCGGTCGACTACCAACGGTCAATCCTCTATTCAACACTCTCACCATGCGACATGTGCAGCGGCATGACTTTGCTCTACAAAATCCCCAAAGTGGTCATCGGAGAGAACAAAACTTTCCAAGGTCCCGAAGATTACGTTCGTAGTCGAGGTGTTGAGATCGAAGTCCTTCATGATGCAGAGTGCATGCAACTGATGAACGAGTTCGTCGCAAGACATCCGGAACTCTGGGGCGAGGACATCGGCGTCTAAGCTGAGCCCCAACCTGTATCATCGATTTGCCCAACAACCGACAGCGTAAATCGCACCCGTGACGGGCCATGCTAGCAAAACACCTACCTTGCCTCTGAAAGAGATCCTTGGTAAGAGCCCGTCATGACCATGCGACCTCAATTCTTTCCACGCCTGCTACTGCTGGGCACGATAGCGTTACTGCTAGGCTGTCAGACGATCCAATACCCCAAAGGTTTGCTCGAACAACAAAAGGGCAAAGCGGGTATGACATCGCGCGAACTTCGAGTCATTCTGGACGATCTGGTCGTTCAGTACTGTGGTCGTGTCGAGCAATCTGCAGACCGAATCATCGCAGCCAATCCTGATCCAAGAATACGCAAGAACGCATTGCTTTGGAAAACCAATGGGATAGCAGCCTGTTTTCAGGCGGGATCACGACGAGACCCTCTCGGAGCTTTTCTGGACATTTGGACTCTGAACAAACAGTCTATCGATCTCTTTGAACGTCCCAGTGACGAGCGTCTGTTTGGCGCATCTCAATGGGTGGCAATCGAAACCTCCCAGCAACTTGATCAATCGATGCGCCAGATTTTAGACATGATTGGCACGGACTTTCCGATTCGCGAAGAGTTCCCGGAACAGTTTTCGCATGACTACCCGATCGAAAACCTCTATTTCAATCGAGAATCCATCGCAGCCCACTACACGCGTTATATGGCCAAGATTAAGGTGGCAAATCGCGAGTTGATGGACGTTGTGGGAGACCTGGACGATCAGCTCGACCAGCTTCACAAGATTTCATCGCTATACGCCGAATTCTTGCCCAAACAGGCACGGTGGCAAGGTGAAATCATGGTTTTAGAAACGCTACAAGCCAAGACAATTACGGAGTCACTCGCCAATCTATCAGTTGCAACCGATGGCGTGGCTCGCATCGCTGATACGACGGAAGTAATCCCTGAACTGGTGCAACGTGAACGAGACTATTTACACCGGGCGATTCAGGAAGAACGGATGGCAACCCTCAGCTCAATCGACCAGATGCGTGCCGAAACCATGGGCGAGATTCGTGCAGAGCGATTGGCGGTGATGAGCGGCCTGCAACAGGAACGCGATGCGGTGCTTCATGCGGTGCACAATGAGCGTATTGCTGCCACACAAGATCTAACTGATTTTGGCAAACAGACCGTTGTCCAAATCGATGCTTCTGTCGATGCGAAGATTGAGCAAATTGCCGCGCACAGCACAGACCTTGCCGATCACATTTTCCAGCGTGTGGCTCAACTTTGCGGAGTGTTCGCCGCGGTGATCCTCGTCGGCATTATGCTATTTCGATCGCGAAAATCGAAACCATCGCCTGAGGTTCGGTCATCGGACACCGTCAAAGGGCCGACCTTGCGAACACCAACTTACCTCGACGAACATCGTCGCAAGGCAGCTTAGCAGTAAATCACGACCAACTGCTTTACTCCCGACCGACCCTCTCTCGATACGGTTTTGAGGAAGTCAGCCGGTAAAAAGCGGTGATGCCGCGAGTTCTTGCAAGTCGATGGATTGGGGAGTTTTAATATCGGCTCCGAACAGATTGCGAGGATCACGATCGTAGAGAATTTCATATTCGCCGTCACCGACAACCTGACTCAGCAACCCAGGCAGTTCAGCCTGGCAGGCCTGATAGGTTTCTTCATTATTCGGAGCAAACGCCCGGTCGTTGAGGCAAAATTGGATCTGGTGCCGGTCGAATTTCAATCCGTCCAGTTCCGCCTCGAGCCGCAAACAGGCAATGGCAGCAGCTCGTAACGCATGACGGAATCGATCTTCGTTGCTGCCCGGCCGTTCGATTTTGTCGTTGTACTTCAAGCCGGGCCGATTGGCGGAATTATCCATGAAGTAATCGGCTTCGTGGCCGACGAGGATCACGCCCGGCCCCATCGGCACATGCCGATAGTCAGCGACATCAATCAGCAATTCATCCAAAGATTGCTCGGCAACCCAAGTGTGAAAAACTTCAATGAAACGTCCCCAATCAACATTCATTGGACCATCGACGAACAACTTTACATTCACGTGTTGAAAAATCATTTTGCCGCCCCACTTTCGCTAAGGCCTTCCGTGCGAATCCGGTTGTAGCAACTGTGGACGGCCTCGATGAACAGCTGCGACTCTTCGATTAGATGGTGAGCCGATTCAGCATCAAACGTGCGATTTGCCTGCTCGTGAGCAGCAAACAAATAATCGGCAAACTTCGACCCAGCAAAGGGATCAAAAATAACTTCCGTGTCGTAATAACGTTCTTTGAATTCATCAACAACTTCGTCGGGATCTTCCTCGGTCACATCGTCGTATTGAATCAGGACCAATGCCTTAGCTGCTTTGATCATCGCCTGGTAAGCAGTCTTCCCTGCTTGCTGCGAGTCCCCCTCTTCGAGCTTGACTTGGGCCTCAAAGACCAGTCGTTCCGAGGCGCTCATCTCGAACTCGTACTGCGACACAACTTCACCAGCGCATTCGCCCTTACCAATGTCGCCGATGCTGTACTGTCGTGGATCGGACCAATCCGCAAAAAAGGACGGATCAATCTCGGGTTCGGGGGGATTCTTGGTCAAGTCATCCAGCAACTCCCGGATTTTCCCTTTTCCGATCCGCGTCACAAAGTCCGAAAAACGCTCGCCCTTGTCACGCGTCGTCAAATAAAACTCCGTGATGCGATCGAGAGCGGCCGGCACACGTTTAGAAGGAATTGCCACAATCGGCAGTCCATAAGAGCCTGCGTTTTCTTCCCATTGGCCACCCAACACAACCTGAAAGTGAGGTACTTTAAATCCCTGTAAAGTACGGCTGACACCGTAAAAGCCGATGTCTGCCACATGATGTTGTCCACAACTATTAAAGCAGCCACTGATCTTGATATGCAGATCTTGAATCGCCTGATCAAGCTCAACCCCCTTGATGGCCAAACGAGTGCGAAGTTCACCGGCCAAGCCCCGGGAAGACGAAATCCCCAACTTGCAAGTATCCGTTCCGGGGCAGGTAACAATGTCAGTAACGTTGCAAGCGCCGGCTTCGCTCAGACCAATGGCGTCGAGTGCTTCAAATAAGGCGGGCAAATCCGACTTACTCACCCAACGAATGACAAAATTCTGTTCGACGGTCGTGCGGATCGTTCCTTGGGTGAACTCACGAACGATGTCCGCCAACTTTCGCAATTGATGTGGCGTGATGTCGCCCAACGGCAAGGCAACGGTTGCCGTCGCATAGCCGGCTTGCCGCTGATCACGAACGTTTGTCTTCAGCCAATGATTCATACGCGGGTTGCCGTTCACGGCAGGCAATTCACCGGGTGGCTTGAGCGGCTGTTCCTCATCGACATCAATGTTCTTCAAGTAGTCGTTCCAGCGCGGATCGTGCGACAAATTGGCCCGCTCGGCCAACACCTCTTCCTTGAATTTCTCAATCCCCCATTTTTCAATCAGAAACTTGAGCCGAGCGCGACTTCGCATCTTCTTTTCACCGTGCCGGCCAAAGACGCGTGCCATCGCTTGTGCGACGGGTAATATTTCTTCGGGCGCCATGAACTCGTCAAACAGCTTGGCCTGCCGGGGCACGGCGCCGAGACCACCACCTACCACAACCTTGAAGCCGCGTTTTTCAACCCCATCAACCTCGCGTACCACTGCCGTGAGTCCCAAATCGTGCATTTGAGCCAAACCGCACGCATGCTGATGGCAACCGCTAAAGGTCGGCTTAAACTTACGGCCAAAATTCTGTGCATCGGGATGACCAAGCATAAACTCGGTCAGGGCCCGAGCGTATGGCGTGACATCAAACGGCTCGTCGGCACAAACCCCCATGTAGGGGCAGCCGGTCACGTTTCGCACTGAATTTCCGCAAGCTTCTCGAGTGGTGATGCCCACCGCAGCCAGGCGACGCATCAACGCTGGCGTGTCATCGATATGAATAAAGTGCAATTGGAAGTCTTGCCGCGTCGTGATGTGGCCAATGCCATCGGAATATTCTTCCGCCAAATCCGCCATCAGCTCCAACTGCTCGGGCGTCATTCCACCATAGGGAATCTTAATTCGCTGCATGCCCGGCGCATCCCAAACCGTGTTCGGCCCCTTGGTGATTTTTTCCTCAAAGGCTAATTCGTGCGATTTGGTGCCATCATGTCGCTGCCCATTGTCATACCTTTGCCCATAAACTCCACGGCGAAGACGCGTTTCCGCGAACACTTTTTCGTCGATCTTGTCTTGGCTTCGAAGTGCAATTTCAGTCTCGAAAGTGTCAATTTCCACGGCCAATGGCTCGGGCACTTGGCTCTCTAGACGCTCTTTCCAGATCTGATTACTAGCCTTCATCGGAATCACTCCGTTTTAATTGAGAGCGTCGAACCGAAAATTGCAGATCGACGCCAGCTTTTCATCCAACAGGGCAGCAGCCAATGCAGTCACGATCGACTCGACGACAACCAAGATTCCCTGGCGTCAAAATTCCGTCGGCGCCAACACTTAAATGCCGACACCATGAATACTTGCGTCGCGACGCTTGCTCTGCCACGGTCGCTGCAGCCCCGATCACCCATCTCCAAACCTGGCGAGATAATGCAAATGGGGAAGATACAACACCTGACTGACGGTAAGATTATCAAAAACGAGGCCACGCCACAATTGAAGGTGGATCTGATCGCACAGCTTCGAATCCTGACCTTTGCAGCCCTTCAACCTGATTGTATAGTTCGCGCATGAAGACAAATGACCACTCCCTCCGCAGTTACGATTCGATGCTCGGCCTCCTCTCTAACGAGGAAAATCCAACACCTATTGTTCGCCTAAATCGAGTCGTTCCTTTCAAACACACTCAAATCTTTGCCAAGTTGGAGTGGTACAACCCGTTCGGTGCCGTGAAGGACCGCGTGGCAGCCAATTTGATCCGCGATGCCGAAGAACGAGGCATCTTGGGACCAGGGAAAAAGCTGGTCGAAGCCACTTCCGGTAACACGGGGATCGGGCTGATTATGATGGGGAATGCCAAGGGCTACGAGCTCCAAACCCCACTTTCTGACCAAATTCCGCTTGAAAAACGGACTGTGCTGCGGTTCCTGGGAACCGACGTCATCGAACTGGATGACTCCCTCTGCCCCGCACCTGGAGCTCCGGAAGGGGCGATTGCCAAGGCTCGAGCCACGGCAGACGACCATGACGAGTATGAAATCCTCGATCAATACGTAAACGAAGCGAATCCCGGCGGACACTATCTCACCACGGGCCCGGAAATCTGGCGACAGACTCAAGGGAAAGTCACCCATTTCATCGCCGGATTGGGCACTTGCGGCACAATCACCGGCACGGGCCGTTTCCTGAAAGAAAAGGATCCCACCGTCAAAGTACTCGGCGTCTGCCCAGAAGAAGGGCATGATATTCCGGGCGTCCGCAGCCAGCGTCAATTGCAGCAAACCAAGCTTTATCGCCCGGATGAATACGATGGGCAAGTTGAAGTTTCCGACCGCGAAGCCTACGAGATGTGTTTGCGGATCAATCGCGAAGAAAGCATTATCGCAGGCCCCAGCTCTGGCATGAATCTGGTGGGAGCCTTAAAGATGCTCCCTGACGAACCCGGTACGATCGCCGTTGTCATCTTCTGCGACAACATTTTCAAATACGCCTCATCCGTCGCGCGACACTTTCCCGAACTGTCTCCGCCAAAAGACGACGAAGCGGAAAACACGGGTCCCAGCAAGAATGACATTTTCTTAGCAGAGCTGATTGAAAATCTAAAAAATCCGCACGATACGATTCGCGTCAAAAATCTAAGCGAATTATTGGAATCGGAAAACGCGCCGGTAATCGTCGACATTCGTAATGTCGAAATGTTTTCCGAGTCACATATTCCGGGCTCCATCAACATTCCACAAGACGACCTCGCCAAGCGAGCAGACCAATTACCTGAAGATCGCGATACGTTGATCATCACCGTCTGCAACATTGGCAAGTTTTCTAAACACGCGACCCTTTTTCTGAAATCAAAGGGATATCGATCGGTGAAAAGCGCAAAGGGTGGACTGAACGAATGGGTCCGAAAAGGCTACGCCACCTCAGATTCCCTGAAAACGGCCAGCGAAGAGTAGATGGATCGTCTTGGGACGGCCCGGATTTTCACCCCTTCTGATTGATGGGTCTACTCCACGAACAGATCGATGGCTGGCCAGTGGGCCACGTCCCACTTAGCCAGAAATCACATCCCACTTAGCCAGAAATATTGAGCAGTTGTTGGTGGTTTACAACCTGATCGCCTTGCGAGACAGCAAGATCGGCAACCACCCCCGCAGCCGGTGCCACGACGGGAACTTCCATCTTCATCGCTTCTAAAACGATCAGTTGATCTCCCTTATTGACACGGTCCCCATTGTTCACCAAGACCCGCAAGACGACGCCTGGCATTTGCGCCTGAACGGCTGTTTTCACACCGTCAGCGGCAGGCGCAGCCACCTGATTAGCTGGCGTGGCAGCGTCTACCGCCGCCATGGCAACCTGATAGACGTTGCCATCTACGGTAACGGAATTCCCTTGGAAAGCGATGAAATGATCTTTCCCATTGACGGTCACGGTATATTGCGCTGGCTCTCGCACGGTCGCGTCCGAGGTTTTTTCTTGGGCTGCTTCCGGATCGATTTTGCGAACACCCAGTTCGGCGTCACCTTTCAAGAAGGTTAAACCTTTGTCACGGCAGGCAGCCACAATAAAGATATTTTCGTCGTTCACCGACAAATCGTTTTCCTGCAACATCTTGGTGGCCGCTGCCACACCTTTGTTCGGGTCGGCATCGTTCAGTTCGATCGGCGACGCCGTTGTCGGCTCGAGCTTGAGCTGCTCGGAGGCCAATTTAACAATTTCCGGATCGGGTGGTACGGGCGTCTTGCCAAAGTAGCCAAGTACCATTTTTCCGTACGGCTCGGCGATCTTTTTCCAAGGTCCAAACATGACGTTATTGAACGACTGCTGGAAGTAGAATTGAGACACAGGCGTTACCGACGTACCGTACCCACCGCGACGAACGACCTCGCTCATCGCTTTGATCATATCGGGGTACTTCTCCATGATGCCATTGTCGCGCAACATCTGGGTATTGGCAGTCAACGCTCCACCGGGCATTGGGCTCCAAGGAATGAGTGGTTCCACCGCGGTGGCTTCTGGCGGCAGGAAGTACTCTTTCATGCAATCTTTGAAAACTTCTTCCGACTCACGCACTTTGTCGATATCAACGTCTAACGTGTAATCCGATCCCCGCAAGGCATGCCACATCACCAAGACGTCAGGTTGGCAGGTGCCTCCGGAGCAGGGAGCGAGCGAAAGATCGATCGCGTCCGCACCGGCGTCGAGAGCTGCCTTGTAGGCTAACACGGACACGCCAGCCGTTTCATGCGTGTGAAAGTGAATGTAGGTATCTTTCGGCAGCATCTTTCGAGCTCGCCGAATCGTCTCATAGACCTTCGATGGAACGGCCGTTCCCGAGGCATCCTTAAAGCAAACCGCATCGTAGGGAATCTCTGCGTCAAGAATCTTCTGCAGTGTCATCTCATAGAAGTCGGCGTCGTGAGCTCCGGTACATCCTGGCGGCAACTCCATCATCGTCACCACAACTTGATGTTTCAGCCCTGCTTCGACGATACACTTTCCGCTGTAGATCAGATTGTCGACATCGTTGAGCGCATCAAAGTTTCGAATCGTGGTCATGCCGTGCTTCTTGAACATCTCGGCATGCAATTTAATAATGTCGCTCGATTGGGACTCCAAACCAACAACGTTGACACCCCGAGCAAGTGTTTGCAAGTTGGCATCAGGACCCGCTGTTTCGCGGAAGGAATCCATCATATCGAAAGCATCTTCGTTGCAATAGAAATACAACGACTGGAAACGAGCGCCGCCGCCCGCTTCGAAATATTGGATCCCTGCATCTCTCGCCGCTTCAAGTGCGGGTAAAAAGTCGGGAGTCAACACACGCGCCCCGTAGACAGACTGAAATCCATCTCGAAACGCCGTACACATGAAATCTATTTTTTTGGCCACCGTTCAACTCGCTCTTTCAACGCTTCTTGACAACCAGAACATCACGCCTTCGCCAGCTGGGCCAGCTACAGCAACACCGACCACAACACACCCGCAGCAACAGCTGAGCCGATCACTCCAGCCACGTTGGGTGCCATCGCGTGCATCAACAAAAAGTTATGCGGATCTTCCTCTTGACCGACCATCTGCACAACACGTGCCGAATCCGGAACCGCCGAGACGCCTGCCGCCCCGAGAAGAGGATTAATCTTGTCTTGCAGGAACAAATTCATGAGCTTCGCAAACAGCACGCCACCCGCTGTTGCCACTGCAAACGAAAGGGCACCAAGCCCAAAGATTAACAATGAATCATATTGGAGGAACCTTTGTGCTTGCGTGCTGGCTCCCACAGCAAAACCGAGCAGAATGGTCACGATATCGATCATCACGGTGCGTGCCGTTACCGCCAATCGCTCGGTGACCATGCTCTCTTTCATTAGATTGCCAAAAAAGAGCATGCCAATCAGCACAATCGACCCGGGAGCAATCATCGTACAGATCAAGAACGCGACCACCGGAAAAATAATTTTCTCCCGCTTGGAAACACGTCGCGGAGGCTTCATCCGAATCAGTCGTTCTTCTCGGGTCGTCAATAATTTCATGATCGGCGGCTGAATGACGGGAACCAAGGCCATGTAGGAATAGGCTGCAATCGCGATCGCACCGAGCAGTTCCGGAGCCAGACGCGACGCAAGAAAAATCGCCGTGGGACCATCCGCTCCACCAATGATGCCAATCGCAGCGGCCTGTGGGGCTAAGAAACCGAGGAACATGGCTCCGATCAAAGTCAGAAAAATTCCGACCTGGGCTGCCGCCCCCAACAACACCAGCTTGGGATTCGACATCATGGTCGAAAAATCGGTCATCGCCCCGATCCCCAAGAAGATCAGAGGCGGGAATATACCCTGACTCACACCATAATAAATGTAGCTGAGCACGCTGCCTGGGTTATAGGTCACGGCCTGATTGCCGAGATCCAGTGTCATCCCACCTTCGTCATAGACACTCAGCGCCATGCCGGGGACAATTGGAATATTTCCAACGATCATGCCGAATCCAATCGGCAGCAACAACAACGGCTCATAGTGCTTGATGATTGCCAAACTGATGAAAACCATGCCGATCAAAATCATGATCGCATTGCCCCAAGTCATCTGAGCAAAGCCGGTCGTATTCAGAAATTGCGTGAGTATTTCCATAATCGATTATCAAAACCCAAGAACGGAATTCGAGTTACTTGAACTGCCAATTGCGGCTCTATTTCTTCATCGCCTTCTGCATTTCGCTGTGCAATACGAAACCAATCGCAGCGATCACCGCCTCTTCATCGCCAGCGGTACTTTCCGCAGGAGGTGGTCCGTCATGCGGCTCTTCCACTTGAGGCAGATAGGGTGAAATCGCGTTGAGTAAACGCGGCAAAGCCGTAATCGCCAAGCTAATCAAAACCAAGGCCGAAAACACAATCACCATTCCGAGCATCGCAATGGGGATACCATTTTGGCTGGTTACGTTAAACCATCGAAAAGACGTCAGCGGGGGGTCAGTAGGAATCGCTTGGGCGAGCAAGAGAATAATAAGGTCAGGCACCATAAAACTGTTTGAATTCACGTATTTGAGGAGTAATGAGGCTGGGGGCAATTCGGGGGCCGATCACAAGAGTTCAAAATCTACCCCGTAATGGCTTGAAATCGATTGAGTAGTATAAGTTTCGTCGCCTCTGGGTTGAATCGGGCTCAAACCAAATTCTGTACCAGAATCACAAACGGCCAAAATGCCGTGGTAATTTAACGAAAATGCAGGAATCGACCCCGACCAACAGACCAGCTCCACCATTCCCGTCGGGAAAGCACCCGCGTCCCAAAGCTTCACCAGTCCCGCATTTTCTCCAACCAACGTTCAGGATCCTTGGCCTTGAACTCCACAAATCCGGCCACTTCAGCATGCGGCAGGATCAAAAATCGCTCCCGATCGATCCCCTCCACGACCGCCTCAGCAACCTGTTCAGCCAAAATTGCCGTTTCAGCCAGTTTTTGTACGACTGGGTGGTCGCTCTCGAGCATGCGCGTTTTGACCCCCAAGGGGCAGAGGCAAGACACTTTGATCCCTTGGTCTCCGTGCGTGATCGCCAGCCACTCGGCAAATGCCACGGCAGCGTGCTTGGACACCGCGTAGGGAGCGGAACCGACCTGGGTTAATAAGCCGGCAGCCGAAGCGGTGTGAAGCAAGTAGCCCTCACCTCGCGCCAACATTCCAGGCAAGACGGCTCGAGTCGAGTAAACATGGGACATGAAATTCACATCCATGACTCGTTTCCAGTCCTCATCACTGACTTCGGCCCCACCCATCAGTCCGATTCCCGCGTTCCCACAAAACAAATCCACTCGCTCAAAACGCTTTTCCGTGGATTCGACCAGCCGCTGGATTTGCGACTCATCTGCCACATCGCACTCGACCGCAAATCCACCGATCTCTTCAGCGACGCTCGTCGCCAGTTCCTCATTCTGATCGGAAACCACGATCGCCGCAGGATTCTCCGCGGCGAAACGCCGACAAAGGGCCGCGCCAATACCCGACCCGGCCCCCGTGACAACGATCACTTTTTCTTTCAGTTTCACAGAATCCTCCCCCACCATTGAATCAAAGATCATGGGTGCCAAACTTCCGCTGCACGTTAGTCCAACGGCGGCTTCGAATCAAGCAAAGCGCTCGATTGGGCTAAAATCGGATCCGCTGGAAAGACCACCCGTCTCGAATCGCACCGGCAGGATTGGTCCTTAGCTCAACCCGTATGCCCAGCGGATACGGAGTGTACGCCCCATCGTGTTGTGATATAACGCGAGGCATTGGAGCTATCCATTTTCATCGCTATGGATTGGTGCGGACAAATGAGTGAATTGATTTTGGTAAGACACGGTCAAGCGTCTTTCTTCGAAGACAACTACGATCAATTGTCGGAATGCGGACGCGAGCAGTCATTCCAGCTAGGTCAACACTGGATCGCCGAACAGGAATCCTTTGACGCAGTATTTGTTGGTCCAAGAGTCCGTCACCGGGATACGGCAGCGATCGTTGGAGATTGTTACCGCAAAGCCGGACTCGATTGGCCGACAGCCACTATCCAACCTGAACTGGACGAACACCACGTTGACCAATTGGTTAGTCAGCAGGCGGATTCGCTTGCAAATCAATCTGCGGAACTTACCGAACTGTTAGAAGCTTTCGCCCTGGCAACAGAGCGGCAACAACGGCAGCGCAATTTCCAGCGACTCTTTGAAGCCGTCGCGAGTCGCTGGATGCAGGGAGAATCATTTGACATTGAATCTTGGCATGAGTTTCAAGCACGGGTCAATCGTGCCATTGACGAAATTACCGCTTCGCATCAGGGCGGGCGTCGGGTCGCTGTGTTCACCAGTGTTGGCCCCATCTCCATCGCGATCCAACGAGCCTTAAAATGTCAAAGCGATGTCGCGTTGAATACGGGCTGGCGTTTATGGAATTGCTCTTTGACAAATTTCGTTTACTCAACGGGGCGATTTACACTCGACCGGTTTAACGCCCTGCCACATTTACCGAAACAAGACAGGACGTACCGCTAAACGATTTCCGGCAGGAAAATCGCTTAGCCGTCCTCGACAACCTTTTTCTGTGTCTGGTGAAACGATGGACTTTTCAATCCCCAAGACGACCCAAGATCTTTGTCAACAAGTCCGTGAATTTGTCCGCGACGAACTTTTCCCTCTCGAATCCATTGCCAACACGAAACCCTTTACCGAGCTGCTACCAACGCTCAACTCAAAGCGAGCGTTGGTCAAGGAAATGGGCCTCTGGATGCCACAAATCCCCAAGGCGTGGGGCGGTCTCGGCTTGGGCTTCTTTGATTTCGCCATGGTCAGTGAAGAACTCGGACAAAGTCCGTTTGGTCACTTCGTTTTCAATTGCCAAGCGCCGGATGCGGGCAACATGGAAATCCTGATTGAATTTGGCAATGCGGACCAACAAGACCAATGGCTTCGCCCGCTGCTGGCGGGTGAAATCCGCAGCTGTTTTTCCATGACCGAACCCGACCGTGCAGGCTCCAACCCGGCCTGGATGGACACAACGGCCGTTCGAGATGGGGAACAGTACGTCATCAATGGACACAAATGGTTCACCACCGCAGCGGATGGTGCCCGCTTTGCCATTGTGATGGCAGTCACCGATCCCAAGGCGGCCACTCACGAACGGGCCTCTCAAATCATCGTTCCCACGGACAACGCGGGCTTTGAACGTGTCCGTAATATCCCTTGCATGGGACACGTCGGCGACGACTGGGCCAGTCATTCGGAGATTCGCTATCAAGACTGTCGTGTGCCCACATCGCATTTACTGGGGGAGGAGGGCAGCGGATTCCGGATCGCTCAAGCAAGGCTCGGCCCGGGCCGTATCCATCACTGCATGCGATGGATTGGCATTGCCGAACGCTGTTTGGACATGCTCTGCCAGCGAGCTGTCAGCCGCGAGCTGATGCCCGACGAACCCCTTGCAACACGACAAACAGTCCAAAATTGGATTGCGGACAGTCGCGTTCAAATTGACGCGGCCAGGCTGATGACGCTACACGCCGGCTGGAAAATCGATCAAGTGGGTACCCGGCAAGCACGAAGTGAGATTTCAGCTATCAAGTTCTTCGTCGCCGAAGTTCTGAATGCCGTGATTGATCGAGCGATTCAAGTCCATGGAGCGTTGGGGATCAGTGACGATACGGTCCTTTCGACCTTCTTTCGCAATGAACGAGGGGCGCGGATTTATGACGGCCCCGATGAAGTCCACCGAACCGTTGTCGCTCGGCAAACTTTGAAGCCATATGGATTTCCCGCCAAACCTACGAGTAGCAAATAAGATGAGCTCTCTGAACGACAAACCGGCGCCCGTGCGAGCTGGCGAGCAACTCGATGTGGCTCGATTAGAATCTTATTTGGCAGATGTGATCCCAAACGTCCAAGGTCGGCTGAGTATCCAGCAATTTCCCAGCGGCTTTTCCAACCTGACTTATTGCTTGCAATTTGGCACACTCGAACTCGTATTGCGTAGGCCACCGTTTGGCAATCAAGTGAAGTCGGCGCATGACATGAGCCGTGAGTTTCGTGTTCTGTCACAACTCCATCAAATATATGAACTCGCACCACGCCCGTTGGTTTTCTGTGACGATGCCGCCGTGATCGGGGCTGAATTCTACGTGATGGAACGCCAGCATGGAGTAATCCTGCGCGGACCAACCGCTCCCGACGGCTTGGCGAATCCAAAGAAAATCCGACAACTGTGTCAGGCATTCGTCGACAACTTGGCCCGGCTGCACGCGTTGGATTACACTGCCGCAGGACTCGGTGATCTCGGTCGACCCGATGGATATGTCGATCGACAAATCGAAGGCTGGATCAAGAGATACGATCAGGCAAAGACCGAACACGTCGCTGAACTCGAACGGCTCGCCAGTTGGCTCGACCAACATCGCCCGACGATCCAGTCGACTTCACTCATCCACAATGATTACAAGTACGACAACTTGATGCTGAATCCAAATGACCTCACCCAGATTGTTGCCTTACTGGATTGGGAGATGACCACCGTCGGTGATCCCTGGATGGATCTGGGCACGACCTTGGCTTACTGGGTTCAGCCCGACGACGCTTCCATGCTGCGACAACATGCCTTCGGGCCTACCCTGGTCGAAGGCAGTATGTCGCGTCAGGAAATCGTCGATCGGTATCTCGAATTCAGCGGAGGGGAAGCGCGAGATCCGCTGTTCTACTATTGCTACGGCTTATTTAAACTAGGTGTCATTGTGCAACAAATCTTTGCCCGATTTGTGCGTGGACACACGCAAGACAAACGGTTTGCCAAATTGGATCGACTCGTACTCGCCATTGGGCAGGCCGGACTAACCGCGATCGATCGAGAAACCATTTAGGCCCACCCATCCGACACGAGGGTCCTCCACGCGGCAGCCATGAAGGGATTACGATGAGCGACCAATTTTCGTTAGAGGGCAAGAACGCCATTGTGACTGGGGCAACACGAGGCATCGGCCTGGCCATCGCCAGGAGTTTTCTCGCTGCCGGTGCGAAGGTAACGATCTGCAGCCGCAAACAGGAAAATGTCGAGGCGGCCCTGTCGGAGTTACAAAACCCCGAAAATCTGCAGGGGTGCGCCGCACATGTCGGACAGACAACCGATGTGGAGCGACTCGTTGAACAAGCCGAGCAAAAGTTCGGTGCCGTCAATGTGCTGGTGAATAATGCGGGTACGAATCCCTATTTCGGGCCGATGCTCGACTCGACCGACGCGGCTTGGGACAAGACGATGGAAGTCAATCTTAAAGGACCTTATGTCTTGTCGAGACTATGTGCGCAGCAAATGGTGCAGTCTGGCGGCGGATCGATCATCAACATTTCCTCCATCGCCGGATTGAATGCGCTCCCGATGCAGGGAATTTATTCCGTTTCCAAAGCCGGTTTAATTATGCTGACCAAGGCGATGGCCAAAGAACTGGGCGGCCAAGCCGTACGAGTCAACTGTATTTGCCCCGGATTGATCAAGACGAAACTTAGCGAAGCACTCTGGTCAAATCCAAAAATTGAACAGGCAACCGTCGCCATGAAAGCATTGGGCCGTCTGGGAACAACCGACGAGATCACGGGCGCCGCAGTCTACTTTGCCTCCGACGCCAGCTCATTTACCACCGGAGCCATCCTCTCCGTCGACGGTGGTATGTAGTCAGTCAGAACTGACGCGAACCAGCTGTTTACCAACATTAGCCCCTTGCATCATTTCGATGAAAGCGCGGGGAGCTGCTTCGAGACCGTCGGTAATGCGTTCGCGACACTTCAATTCGCCCGATTGATACCAACCGGTGAGTTTCTGCAATGCGTCTCGAAATTGAGCGGCATAATCCATCACTAAGAATCCGCGAACGGTTGCCCGTTTGACGATTAAGTACCACAACAGACGTGGTCCTTGTGCTACCTTCTCGTTGTTGTACTGTGAAATCTGTCCACAAATCGCGATCCGCCCCCGCTCATTCAGCAACGGAAAGACTGCGTCGGTAAGCGGCCCGCCCACATTATCAAAGTAACAATCGACTCCCGAAGAACAGATGTCTTTCAAACTGTGATAATAGTCCGTGGTTGTCTTGTAGTTGAGGCCCGCATCAAAACCCAGTTCATTGCAAATGAAATCGATTTTTTCCTCCGATCCGGCCGTGCCAACAACTCGGCAACCATGCAGTTTCGCAAGTTGCCCAACGATTGATCCGACAGCGCCGGCCGCTGCCGACACGAGAACCGTATTCCCCGCCTGTGGCTGACAAACGTCCAAGAGTCCAAAGTAGGCAGTCAGGCCCGGCATCCCTAACACATGCAACGCAGTTGAGATCGGCGCCAACGAAGGATCAAGCCGCCGAATCGCATCTCCCTTACTGATCGCATATTCCTGCCAACCAAACATCCCCGAAACATAGCTCCCCTCGGCAAATCGATCGTTGCGGGACTGGATCACCTGGCCGACACTTTCTCCCACCATCACTTCACCAATTTCAACGGGTGCCGCATACGACTTGGCTTCGCTAATCCGACCACGCATGTACGGATCGACCGATAGGTATCGTGCCTGCACCACAAATTCTCCGTCGTTCAATTCCGGAAGCTCTGCCTCGACCAATTCGAAGTCGGATTCGACGGGAAAACCTTGTGGACGAGCAGCAAGCACAATTTGGCGATTGACGGGCATTTGTCTTCCTCGAAGCTAATTCCTGATGACAGTGATGAATATTAGTGATGAATTCAGTGATGAATTCAGACCGCGCGGATTGTAACCTAGCCCCTCGACGCTGTCGATCAACCCCCACAGCCTGATGGCAAGGGCTGATTGAAGCGAGGCGAGACTTAGCCGGCGGTCCGAGTTACCACGCCTTCCGCCGAGCCCTACAAATGATTGAATACTTTCCAAAATAACGAATCACAACGCGACAACGCTCGGATTCGCAGGTCGCGAATCGATGAACCTGCCAGCCATCGAGCAACAGAAAAATCAAAAGAACATCCCCCAAGACGATCCTCCCTGCTGGTATCCTGCTGGGATGCGAGAGAATTTAATGCAACAGATCGCGTCTTCGGAAATACTTGAGCTGGCCTTTGCGTGGCTTTGCAAACGCAGAGAGCACTACTCCCACCATGATGATGTGTGGCATGTCAGGTATCACTGGCCGACCTGGAAGTGGAAATTACAGGCCGATCTGAAAGCCGGCCGCTATCGCTTTTCTCCCTTGAGACGTTTTCACCGCGACGGAGACAACTGGGAAATTTGGTCAGCCGCGGATGCCCTTGTGCTCAAAGCGATCGCCATCGTACTGACTCAACATTTGTCCCCTCAGCTGTCCAAACGTTGTACTCACTTGGCGGGTCATGGCGGAGCCAAAGGAGCTGTGCGTCAGCTGCTGCGCCAGATTCCACAAAACAAGTTTGTCTTCCGTACCGATGTCAAACATTACTATGCCAGCATGCGCCACGAAATTTTGCAGGCCCAGTTGTCCGAAAGAATCGACGACCCAGCACTCCTTGATTTGCTTTGGCAATTCATGCGCCGCACAGTCTGCGATGGGGGAGTCTACCAACAGATCCAACAAGGCATTTCGCTCGGCTGCCCCTTATCTCCCCTGATGGGTGCCTTGTTTCTCGACCTGTTAGACAAACGAATGGAAAAACTGAGGCTCTGCTACGTTCGCTTTATGGACGACTGGGTCGTGTTAGCACCAACACGTTGGAAGCTACGGCGGGCGATCCGGTCGATCAACGAAACGCTGGCGGAACTTCAGGTCAAACAGCATCCGGATAAGACCTTTGTCGGAAAAATCGAGCGAGGATTCACTTTCCTCGGCTACCAAATCAATGCGGCGGGGCTAATCGAGGTTGCCCCGCCGACAAAAAAACGCTTGATCGAACGAATGGCCCGGCTTGATGAGCAAGATGCGACAGACCGCATCGGGCAATACGTTCGGCGTTGGTGGAGTTGGCTGATCAGTGGTTTCAACGAGCGTCAGATTAACTCGCTTTGCGGCGACGATTCCACCACGTACCAATACATCCTACCGTACCTAGCAAAGCCCAGGTGATTACTGAGGCAGGTTCTGGCACGGGCTCTGCGCCCGGGGCCGTGATGACGGAACTGAGCCCGTATAATGGGGGCAGTGATTGGGGGGAACGTGGTGGTGGCATGTGTCCTCTCATGGACCGACTACGGGTGGTACCTTGCACGCATGGCGTCGGAGGAGCGCCGGGAGAACTCCCCGGGCGACGATGGAGAAGACCGGCCGTCGGGGGTGGAGCCCGTCCAGCCCGGGCCATCGACGGATGCCCCGGGGGACGCGATGGGGTGCGCGTGGGAACCGACATACGTGGGGGGGTGAAGCCAGGATCCGTTGCCCAGAATGGCCGCCGACCGCGGCGCACCACAGCCCATCGGGGCCAACAGCGACCACCTCGCCGGCGAGATTATACACAGGGTGCTCCCCCACCAAGGCGTTATCGCGTGCGTCAACGATGGCCGTACTGGCGATGGCCGTATAGGTCACGCCGTCTGAAGTTCCTAGATCGGGGTTGTTTTCCGCATCGAGACTTACGTGTTGGTTGTAGGTTGATATCAATGTCGATGCCGCTGTTATTCGAGCTTCGGTCACAAACACCAATTGATATTTATCACCGGGCAGTAAGCCGGCTGGCAGATACACACTGGCGGTGCCCGTCGTGTGGAATAAAAAGAGCAACAGGGCTATCGCGGCAATTCGTTTACACATCAGATGCTCCCGTGAAGGGCGTGGTGATCAGGTCGGTCAGACTCCAATACCACAGGGGAAGTGGGGCAGCAATGTGAAGTGGGCTAGGTCGACAATCAAGACTTTTCGGCACATTTCTATCGACCGCATCAGAAAGCCAGCTTCGCAGAACCCGCCCTAGACGCAGGCATTAACAAGAAGAAGGGAAGCGGACGAGAGCTTTTTTTGCCGCTAGATTGCAGAACGGCTGAACAGCCAAGGCGAATTCGGGGAGCAACCAATTCGGTCACGTCACGAACTTCCGTTACCGACCCGGCTTGCCGAGCCAGCAATGCATTTCCCTCCACTCCGGTCGATCCTGGCAGCCGAGAAATTGCCCCCTGCCGAAGTTTCTTTCGCCACCGGCCTCCTGAGGGTGGATGATACAGAGGCCTGGCAGTGGCCGAGCGATTGGAGCAACGATGCCAACGCGACTGATCGTGGCGGAAAAAATCCATCCGGCATTTCACTCAACGCGAGCCCCCACGTCGGGAAGCGGCAGCGTGGCAAAATAGACCATGAGCATCCATAATCGCTGGAGCCATCGAGTCGAGGGCGCCAAGGATGGGCACTGATCGGATGTCGATCGATTGAGGCATCCGCTCGTATAATACCCTGTTTAACGAGCTTCTGTTTTTCCACCGATAAGCCGAAAGGAGTCTTCTGAAAGATGGCGGAACAATTGAATGTGGCAATGGTCCAGATGGAAGTCGGAAAAAGTCTCGACGACAATCTGTCTGTCGCCGAACAGAAATGTATCGACGCCGCAGCGTCCGGTGCAGAGCTTGTCGTCTTGCCGGAGTACTTCGCCGACATGTTTGGTCGTGGCGCCGACCCACGAGATCGCGAACACCAGCCGCAGAAGATCGACCGAGGATCGGTCTGCACGATGTTGAGCGAGACCGCCGCTCGAGAAAAGATCACGATCCACGGGGGCAGCTTTCTTGAGCAGGACGGCCCCCACACCTACAACACCACGCCAGTCTACGGCCCCGATGGAAATCTAATCGCGACTTATCGCAAACAACATCCGTTTCATTGTCCAGCCGTCCCTCAAGGTTCCGGCCGTGCCGAAATTGACTTCATCGCTCCCGGGCAGGTCACGAGCGTCTATGCAATCAATGGTTTTCGCGTCGGTTGCGCCATTTGCTGGGACCTGCGATTTCCGGACTTGTTTGCCGCCTACCGACGCCTGGAATGCGACTTAATTATTTGCCCGGCCGTATTTTTCGCAGACGTCCCCACCAACATTCAATTTTGGGAATCGCTACTGCGCGGACGTGCCATCGACAGTGCCTGCTATATCGCCTCGGCAACCGAATGCGGCCAAACTCATGCCACCTCCGACTCAACACGGCCCTCAACGAGCTCCGTTCGGTTTAATGGCGTCACGCGCCTCGTGGATCCGATGGGGGATATTTTGGCGCGAGCAAAAGATCATCACGCCGACTTAGTCCAAGGCACCATTCACAAGGCGCGGCTGATCGAATCTCGAGAAAACTACCCTGGGGGGATACGCTGAGAGCTGGCCCCTGGCACGCTGGTCCCTTGATGTGACTCGTGTTCGCTGACCAACGTCGATTCGCAATCGGTGTCCGCAGCGGTAGAAAAACGACCGGGTGCCCATGCGTACCTCGTCCGCCTACAATACGTTCCCGTGAGCATTCGCACCTTCTGCCTCCTCATCGACAACCGATTGAATGAGATCCAGGCAGGCGAATCCCACGACCTGAAAGTCGCTTGGCAAGAATTGGTTGAGCGAGCTTGAATCCGATGAAATCCCTCGCTGTCGAGCGTTGAAAGCGGCTCTCCAATCAGCGCCTAAGCAGAAAGAAGAAAATGCTGCCTGTCCACTCACTCCGTATTTCCAATCCATTTTTTGAGGGAGCCAACACGGTATACCTGATCGAATCAGACCCGCTGACACTGATCGACACGGGCGTCGCTACAGAAATTGCCTACGAACGGCTACTCTCGCAACTGAAAGAAACGGGACTGCGCGTCGAAGACATTCGACGAGTCATCCTCACGCACAAGCATATTGACCACATTGGCAATGCGTGGCGTATCCAACAGTTGAACCAGGCTGAAATTTTGATCCATGAATCGGAAATGCGGTCCATTGAAAATGTCGATGCACAAAGCGTACGGTTCGCAAAAGTTGCTAATCAACGGCTTGCCGCATGGCAGGTGCCATCCGGCGAGGTAGCCGACAGTAGTCAACTGCCCAGCTGGGAGATTGAGCCCGTCCAAGGCTCCGCTTTGCGAGACGGTGATGAGATCGATCTTGGTGGTGGCGAAACAATGCAAGTCATTCACACACCTGGACACACGCGAGGGTCCATCTGTCTCCTTTACGAAGACCACCTCTTCTCGGGCGACCATATCTTGGAAGATATCTCACCCAATGTTGGCGGAGGTGATATGCGTCAGCAAGGATTGTTAAAACTTTTTTTACAATCGCTGAAACGAGTTCAAGAGATCCCGGGATCCCCCCACGTGTTACCCGGTCATGGCGATCGATTTGACGGTCTTGCGCAACGATGCCAAACCCTGATGGACCATCACCAAGAACGACTCGATCAAATCATGGAAATTCTGAACGGCAAAGAATTAACCGTTTATCAAGTAGCCTGCGAACTGTTTGGACAGCTCAACGACTTCCATATCTTTCTCGGTTGCGCTGAAGCAAATTCCCACTTGGAACACTTAGTTGAAGACCGACTCCTACTGGAAAGAGACGGAATATTCCGTTGTGCAGATGCGTCAAACTAGCCCTGCCCTCAAGGCTTACGGCGTTGCCATACGCCCACTTAGGCGATCCGTCGCCGGAAAACCAAAAGGGCAGCTCCCACCAGGATGAGGCAGAGACTGGACGGTTCTGGAACCGCAGCAACAGCAGCCCGAGGCCCCTGCTCAAATCCGCCAGCCTGAAAAGCAATCACAAAGTCACCGCTATTAAATTCGGCGTCGCCGTTCCAGTCTCCCGTCGCCCATGTCGAATTTCCAACTTGGGCATCTTCGTATTCGCCCGCTTGGAAGACGAAGACAAAGTCGCCCGAATTAAATTCCCCATCGAGATTTGCATCACCGAAGTAGGTTTGTCTCAAATCATCGACCCATACTCCACGATCGGCATCATTCACCTTCTGGTCAGCGTTCAAGTCAAAGCTGGGCGTGTTGTTGCCCAACCGTACTTCAGCACTCAACAAATCAATATCAATCGCGTCCAGGATTCCATTACCATCAAAATCTCCCGGCAGGCCAGGCGAATCAAACAGAAACGCGACAACGAGCCCAGCGGGCAAAAACTCTCCGATATCCGACAACGGATCTCCCGCATAAATACCAACGACACTACTGTCTTGATCTTCTAGTTGCTCGAAGTCTTGTCCAGAAAAACTGATCACGTCCAACAACAAGTTCCCTTTCGATGGATCGTAATCGAAGGGCGTCGTGAAGGGATAAAAATAGTCGAATTCAAGCGGACCGTCCTCGGGACCAACGGCTTGAGTGCTTACCTCAAGTTCTCCTTCGTAGACGAGCAACTCGTCGCCACCCACATTGTCTTCAAAGATCAGGTCAATGTCGTCGGAGTTAACTTCGGTGGTGGACAGACGAACTTCAATGTCATCGTAGGCCAATTCACGGGGACCAGGAATCAAGGAATCCGGTCTCAACAGAAATCCCGTGATGGCTCCTGCATTTTCCGGCAATGAAAATTGATCCGCTTCATAGACGAACTGCACACGAAAGGGAGCACCTGCGAATTCTTCAGGACCGCTTGTATCACCTTCTAGATCGATGAGATCCTCAGGAACGACCACAGAAATCTGTGCGAAAGTTGTCCCAACAAGTAACACGGCAAGACAGCACGTCAACAGAATAGAGCGCGTCAAAACGGTCATCGAAAATACTCCCAATCACGATTGCAAAAGTCACGGCCCCTTTCCAGCATATCAGAAACAGAAATAATCCCGTCAGATTTTCCTGAACAAGCTCAAACTCTCGTTCGCTCGTTAAGACACGCACACATCGGTGGCGATCGCATTGAATGCCTTTCGTAAATCGATGAAATCACGTTAAGATAGCAGTGCAACATTTCTCTTCTTGGCCGTAAATGGGCGTAATCATGAATTGGTCGATCCGCTGGATTCTTAGCTTTTTGGTTTGTCTTCCCGCAGCCGCGATCGGCGCGAACGAAAATTTTTCGCCGCAGACCTATTCCATCTCGCCAACTCCGGATATTCAGTATCGCTTACAAGATCGCCTAATTCAGGCAGTGCCCGGCGACGTAATCCAGTTGGAAGCAGGAAGATATGAATTGAATCGGCAACTGGATGTTGTGTCTGACAACATCACAATCCGAGGCCGCGGGTCGGACGAGACAGTTCTTTCTTTCAAGAACCAATATGTAGGTGGGCAAGGAATTGAAGCCAAAGGCGACAATCTGCTTCTAGAAGGTTTTGCGGTCGAAGACACCGCCGGCAACGCCATCAAGGTGTTGGGAGTCACAAACGTCACCTTTCGCGACATCCGCACAGAATGGACAGGCAAAGCCAGTCCATCGAATGGCGCTTACGGGATCTACCCGGTTCAATGCGAGAATGTGCTGATCGAGCAATGTTCGGCGATCGGTGCTTCGGACGCAGGTCTTTATGTGGGCCAATGCAAAAAGGTCGTCGTCAGGAATTCACGTGCAGAGCGAAACGTGGCTGGTATCGAGATCGAGAATACGGTTGGCGCGGATGTATACGACAATCTTGCGACCAATAATGCGGGGGGCATTTTGGTCTTTGACCTACCAGGCTTGCCGGTAAAGGCAGGCGGTAAGGTGCGAGTGTTCCGTAACCAAGTTGTGAAAAACAATCACGAAAACTTTGCAGCAGCGGGCAACATGGTGGCTACGGTCCCCTCGGGCACCGGCATCATGATCATGGTCACGGATGATGTGGAGGTTTTCGAGAATGAAATCATCGGCAATCAAACGACAAGTGTTTCGGTGGTGAGTTTTCTGATCACGGAAAAGAAGTTTGATGCGACGGACTTCGATCCGATTCCAGAATCGATTTCGATCCACGACAATCGCATTCGTGATGGCGGACAGAACCCGCAAGGTACAATTCGCGCGGCGCTGGCTCCAGTGTTTGGCAATCGATTTCCGGACATTCTTTTCGATGGCGTCGTCCCACCGACCAATGCATCGGGGAAGGCGAAGCTCCGAGTTCAAGACAATGGGACGGCGACTTACGCAAACTTCAATCTTCCCATGCTCACCGCCACCAATCTACAAAATGGCAGCTACCAGGTGGACCGAACGCCACCCCTGGAAACGATCGCAGCACTCAAGCCTATCGAATTAGCGAAGCATCAGCCCGCGGAGGCCAGTGGAAATCTTGCGGTCCGTGTCTATCGCTCAGCTCCCGACAAGCTATCGGATTTTGGACTGTTTGTTGGCAACGGATCAACGCAGCAACCGGCCGCAGGTGTCGTTCCCTACGAGCTGATCACGCCGCTCTTTTCTGATTACACGTCCAAGCATCGGTTCATTCGCATTCCAGCGGACCGTCAAATCGATTTCGAAGCCCAAGGCCCCCTCGATTTCCCGGTGGGAACGGTGATTGCCAAGACTTTTGCCTACCCACACGACATGACCGACCCCTCCAAGGGCGAGCGTTTGCTGGAAACCCGCATCGAAGAGCGACGTAAAGAGGGCTGGTTTGGTTATTCTTACGTTTGGAACGACGAACAAACAGATGCGACGTTGGCACTCGGCGGGAATGAAATCAACGTCAGCTGGATCCATACGAACGGTGAAAAACGAGCGAATCGTTACCAAGTCCCCAATGCCAATCAATGCATTTCCTGCCACACTCAGGCCGATCAATTTCAACCGTTAGGGCCGACAGCTCGCAACCTAAATCGCGACTTTGCCTTCGCGCATGGCCATGAGAACCAACTCGGCTATCTGGATCGCATCGGTCAGCTCAAAGGCCTTCCAGAGCTCCAGCAAGTTGCCAAAGTCGCAAGCTTCGAACAGGCCGAGAGCGGAACCGTGAACGAACGTGCCCGAACTTGGCTGGATGTGAATTGCGCACACTGTCACAATCCTGATGGAAGTGCCCGAACATCCGGGCTCGACCTTCGTCTCGACCAAACCCACCCGACGAAATTCGGAGTATGGAAAACGCCCGTTGCTGCCGGGCATGGTTCAGGTGGACATGATTATGATATCGTTCCCGGGAAGGCCGACAAATCAATCCTGATCTTTCGCTTGGAATCGGATGACCCAAGTATCATGATGCCCAACGTGGCTCGCAACATCGTCCCCGTGGAAGCCGTTGCCCTGATTCGCGAATGGATCAATCAAATGGACTCCCATGAAAAGTAGCACGTTTTCCGAAGACAGGCGTCACTCCTGCCCCGGATGATAACTTTTCACCGTGTGTGCTTTGACCTCGTCGTCGTAAAACCAAGCATCTTTGAATTTCCCTTGAGAATACAGGCGTGCTTGATCGAAATAGTGGGGTGACTCTGGATCCCCGCTGACCCCATATTGCAACACGCTCTTACTCTTCACTCGATTCGAGAATTCGTAGACTGCGGCAAAGGAATTGCCAGCCACTCCATAACGATTTTTTCGGAGGGGTGGAGCTGGGGGCGTGTAATAAACATTGAAGGCAATGCCCAGTGGACCTTCGGCACCAGGACTAGGCAGACTCGGCAAATCGTCGCGAAATTTCCTGCCCGCCGCTCCCAAGTCACCAGCCTGGGGAACCCGCTGCATCCGATTCACATCCCCCCATTTGATTTTCCAATCACCATACAATTCTTGCAACGAGCCAGCGGCAGCAACCAGTGCTCGAAACTTGTTGCTTGGATTACTGACAAATTCCGCACGCAACGTCTCACTGGGTCGAGTCTGACCATACATCGCTCCATACCAGGCAACACAGAGCGTCGTTCGTGTACAATCAACATCAGAGCGGCAGTCCCAATCTAACAAATGGGTCAAAAAGGGCTGTACCGCTTCGGCAAGCTTCGGATCTTGCGTCTTAAGTTGCTCGTGCGCCAACTTCATTTTGGGCAATTCATTCAGGGGCCAATACAAGGTGGTGTCGAATGCCAATTCTTGCCATTGATCAAAATCGACTTCTTTCGCCTCACGTAAAAGCTTGCGAGATATCTTTGCTCGCCGTTTGTCATCATATTTCTCTTCGACCATGTAGGCTGGGTAATCGTCGACAAACGGATTTCCGTAATCGGTCGTCGTGAACGGCGTCGAGTTGCAATTCTGCACGTAGCCGGTGGGTGGATTCAAAACTTGCGGTAAATCATCCAGAGGATGAATGCCCTTCCATTCCGTACGCGGATCGGATCCATCGACTGGCTGAGTCCAATCAAAGTTAGGATCACGGACGGGAATGGAGCCGTTGTAGATGTAAAAGATATTTCCTTCGCGGTCTGCGTAGGCCGCATTGAACATCGGTAGCAGCTGGAGACGATTGGCAGCTAACCATTCCTCAAGCGTGGTGGCTTTGGCCATTTGAAGCCCCTGACTCAATCGAGTGCCTTCAAAAAGAGCCGCTATTTTCACCGACAGTCGATGCGTCTCATCCTCAACAGCCACGCACGGACCATGGTGTGTTTTCAGAAACGTGTACTCTCGCTGCTCGAGACCCGCCTCTGTCTTGACATGAATCACATCCTTCCAGGTAGTCGCTTCGCGATATCCATCGCCATAGCGATACTTTAATGGCTCCCCCTCGAGATCAAAGGTCTCGCGGTAAACATCGGCAATATCCGGTTCATTCACCGTGTATGCCCAACCTAAATGCTCGTTGTGCCCCAAGGTCGGAAAAGGCGAACCAAAGAAACAACCTCCGCTAACATTCAAACCTTGCTCGCTCTTGACATGAGCCTCATAAAACTGACCTGGACCATAGAAAGGCTGATGTGGATTCACGAACAACATCGCCGTTTGATCTTTCGTCTTTGACGGTCCAATGGCCCATTGATTGGATCCGATCAACGAGCTTTCTAATTTTCCCTGTCGCGGCGCACTGGGTCGTGGCGCGTGAGACTTTCCGTAGACAAAGCTGAGCATGATGAAGCGATCAAATGCGATCAAATGCCAAGGCTGATAATGATCGATCAACCGCGGCTTGATTTCAGGATGCTGACTTAAATAAAAATTAATTCCATCGGTAAAGCCAACACAAATCGCCTTCATCTCATCGTCCAATTGCTCGTAAGCTCGACGAGAACGCGAATCAATTTCAAAGGTACGATGGAGGATATCGTTCGCCAAACCACGTTCACCCTGAATTTCAGCATATCGCCCCAGACTCTGAATGAACGTATCCTCGAGCTGCCACAAATTGTCCTCGCACTGCACGTATCCCATGCCAAACGCAACCGTTGCATCGGTCGGACCATAAACATGGGGCACCCCCCATTCATCACGATGGATGGTGACCTGCTGGGCCATTTCTTCCGCCGATGGATTCGCAGAAGCGGGACTCAAGCAGAGAAAATTGGCTGTGAACAGCAGGAGAAAAAACAAAATCCTCCGATGTTGACAAAGTCGCAGAAAAACCGGGAAGCAATTCAACATCGTTTAACACTTTCTGAGCGTGACGCCCCACTGGCAACGAAAAAGTCATCCTCTGTTATACTCCGGTAAAGCCGATGAACAAACTCAAAGCACGTTCCCCCAGGTTGAACTGAAATTCAATGTTAATTCAAGCAAAGACGAGATTTTTTCACGGGTTTTCCTGCGGGTTTTTGGTAGCGATGAGTCTGATCGGGCTGTCCCGTGGCCAGGCGGCCGATCTTCAATCCCCCGCCGTACCCATCGGTGATTCGGTCGACACGTTACGATTCAAAGACATTCGTTTTCTTGAGCGGGAGCTTTCCGAGTTTGGCAAACAAAAAGCTTATGTCATTATCTGCATCAATCGAACCTGCCCCTTGGTGCAACGCTACCTCCCCAAGCTAAACCGGATGAGCAAGAAGTTCAGCGGTGCGGGTGTCCAATTCATCGGTTTGAATGTGAGTGAGGATTCAATTTCGGACATTGCCAATCACGCAATTGCCACGACTTGCGACTTCCCCTTTGTGAAAGATATCGACCACAATTGCGTTCGAGCACTCGGCGTTAAACGCACGCCCGAAGCAGTCGTTTTGGATGCGAATTTCCGTTTGTCGTACCGTGGTCGCATCGACAACCAGTACCGCATTGGCGGTGCTTTACCCAAACCATCATCCAACGATCTGGAGTCGGCAATTTCTGCTGTTGTGGCAGGTGATCCGGTCGCGGTTTCCGAAACGCCCGTCGATGGTTGTTTGATCACCGTCTCCCCCGTTGCCGAGTTAAAGGATCAGCTTAATTTCACTGACGATGTGGCAACTCTGATGCATCAACACTGCGTTGAGTGCCATCGCACAGGCAGCGAAGCCCCATTTGCTTTAACGAACTACGAAGATGTAGCGGCGCATGGCGAAATGATCGCAGAAGTTGTTCGTGACCGCCGGATGCCTCCCTGGTACGCCAGCTCAGAAGACAAGCATTTCATCAATCATCGTGGCCTGTCTCGCGACGAACGAGAAACGATTCTTCAATGGGTCAAGGAAGGGATGCAGCGTGGTGAGGCGAAAGAATTTGACGAACCGGCCCCAATTCAGACGTGGTCGCTCGGCAAGCCAGACAAGATTATTCGTGCGGCCGAATCGCACAACATACCGACCGATGGTTATGTTCCCTACAAATACAGCCTGCTGCCCTATGTCTTTCTCCATGACACCTGGCTTGATGCGATCCAGATTGTATCCGACAACCCGCGCGTGCTACATCACTGCAATCTGTTAGCCATTCCGCTCGGCAAGAAACTGAGCGACGCTTACTTCATCACAGGCAAGGTTCCGGGGAGTCAACCATTAACGATTGACTCGGAAGTTGGAATTCTCATTCCTCGCGGCACGGCCCTCGCCTTGCAAATCCACTACACCACAACTGGCCAACCGGAAAAATGTCGAATCTCCCTGGGGTTAAATTACGCGGGTGGGCTGATCAACAAACAGTTCCGCCACCTGCTGGTAAAGAACACGACCTTTTCCATTCCCCCCGGCGATGGAAATCATCGTGTCTCGAAGTCCGAAACTCTTGACACCCAAACCACGGGCCTCGGACTCTTTACTCACATGCATTTACGGGGTAAGGATATGATCTTCTTGGCCCATTATCCTGACGGCAGCTCAGAACGACTGCTCACCATTCCTAATTACAACTTTGATTGGCAAATGGGATATCGCTGGACACCGAACAGTCGACAATTTCCTGCCAACACACGCTTTGAATGCATTGCGCACTTCGACAACTCGGAGTTTAACCCCTTTAATCCAGATGCTGAGGCAACGGTCATTGAAGGTCAGCAGACCTATCATGAAATGATGTATGGCTTCTACTTTTACACGCGAGACAACGAGCAGCTCAACCTGCAAATAAACCCCAAGAACGGCCGTGTGATCCGCTAGGTCTCGCCACGTAACCTTCATTGCCCCTAGAGACCGCAATGCCTCCCCAGAAAAGTCGAAACCGATGTCCGATACGACCATTGCAGTTGCTCAACAAAAGACTTCTGATCAAACCACGGTAGATACTGCGGTCGCGGAACTTTGTGAGTCATCCCCACGTCTCACCCGCTGCTCACTCGAAAATCGCATTCAACTTGCGCATGAATGCATCCGAGGCGTCGAGTCAGTCGCAACGGAATGGGTCGAATCGGCCTGCCTTGCAAAAGGTATTCCCCACGACAGTCCCGCTCGGTCCGAAGAAATCACGACCGGTCCCGTCTCCGTGCTCCGCTATTTACGACTTTTCATCGATTCGCTCCAAGCGATTCAACGCGTCGGACAACCTCAGTTACCCGGTCCCACGCGGGAAGAACAGGGGCAGACGATTGTGCCCATCTTTCCGACCCAAAGCCTGTATGATCGGCTGCTCTTCAATCCAATGAAAGCGGAAACATGGCTTGAACCTTCCGTCTCACCGGATCAGATCTTTGGCGACAACATCTCAATCGTTTCCGGCGAAAGTAGTACGAAAGGACAAGTCTGCGTGGTACTCGGCGCAGGAAATGTATCCGCGATTCCGGCCACGGACGCATTGACCAAAATACTGCAGGACAACTGCGTCGTGTTGCTCAAGATGAACCCGGTCAACGCCTATCTAGGCACAATTTTTGAGCGATCGCTTGCCGCGTTGATCAAGGCTGGCTTTCTCCGCATTATTTACGGTGCTGCTGAAACGGGTCGCTACGCCGTTGGCCACGACCGGGTCGATGAGGTTCACATTACCGGATCGATTGATACGCATGACGCGATTGTCTGGGGACCGCGCGAGAGCCAAGCCCAGCGCAAAGCGGCCAACCAACGTGTTTTGGAAAAACGCGTCACGAGCGAATTGGGAAATGTCAGCCCTTGGATTATCACGCCGGGCAATTACTCCGACGCCCAGCTTCGTTTCCAGGCTGAAAACATTACAGCATCCATCACAAACAATGCCTCGTTCAATTGTATCGCGACCAAGCTACTCATCACCTGGGAACGCTGCCCACATCGAGCCAAATTACTGGAATTGATCGAAAATACGCTGCAAACCATTCCACCACGGGTCGCCTATTATCCCGGTGCGATGGAACGGTTCACCCGGTTTGCAGAACAGACGCCCACCGACCACCATTTGCCGTGGACACTCCGGAAGAATATTTCGATCGAGTACGCGCCCCACCTGTTCAACGAAGAATCATTTGTCTGCGTCTGCGGCGAAGTAAGAATTGATGCCGAATCCCCGGAACAGTTCGTCCAACGAGCCGCTGAATTTGCCAATGACCGAATCTGGGGCACACTGGCTGCGGCCATCACGGTTGCGCCCAACTTGAAGAATTCAGCGACAATTCACGAGGCAATTCGCAAGCTTCATTATGGAACGGTGGGGGTGAATCAATGGCCAGCCGTGTCGTACGCGCTGATGTCGCCTCCCTGGGGTGGATATCCTGGCTCCACGCTCACGGATGTCGAGAGCGGAATCGGCTGGGTCCACAATACCTACCTGTTAGACCGACCACAAAAGACGGTCCTCGTCTGCCCCCTCACGATGTCACCAAAACCCATGTGGTTTTCAACGCACCGTCGTCCGGAGGCAGTTGCTTGGAAGCTTTTCGACCTCTATTGCCAACCGAGATTATCTCGGCTACCTGGATTACTGCTTCAATCGTTGCGCGGATAAGTCTGGTCGACGACAATCAGAAACTGCGTTAGGTTATGAAGTATGGATGGCTAAAACACCGCAAAGGCGGATAACTAATCGAATAAAGGAGTTCCTTGGCGATGGCGAGACAGCAACTTTTCTACGACAGCGTGATTCCACTCACGGTAAAGAAACACAAAGATCTTTCGATCGAACGTGTAAACTATGAGTTTACGCGCGAAGTCAATTCGGTCCCTCTGACCGCTGTCGAAATCCCCCGAGCTTCGCGCGAATTCACCATCGTCTTCGCCGGAAGCGACGAGATTGTTCCGGTCGTCGTGTTGGGTATCGAAGATAAACAAAACATCTATTTGACCGATGACGGGAAATGGTCTGCCAATTATGTTCCCGCCTTTGTCCGCCGCTACCCGTTTGTTTTTTGGCAAGGCGAAGATAAGACAAAGTACACGCTTTGCGTCGATGAAAAATGGGAAGGCTGCAACACAGAAGGACGTGGCGATCGATTGTTTCAGGATGACGAAGAACGCTCCCCCTACCTGACCAAAATGCTAGGATTCCTGGAAGAATATCAGCTTCAACATCAGCGAACGCGAGCCTACTGTCAGCGATTAAAAGAACTCGAAATTTTGGAGCCGATGCGCGTCGACTTTACGCTGGGCGGTGGTGAAAAACGCTCCCTGGGTGGATTCATGGCCGTCAGCCGTACGAAATTGAAGGAACTGCCCGCCGAAAAGTTGGCTGAGCTCGTGAAAACCGATGAACTGGAACTCACCTATGCTCATCTGACCTCAATGGATAACTTTTCGAATATGCTGGCAAAATCGCTGCAAACCAACGGAACTGCGGCCGAAGCGAGCCCAGCCGAAGAAACCGCCGAATAGTCGATTGTCGAACGGTAGTGGCATCCGCCTCGTTCTGTCGGACCGCAAGAATCGCTTGGGCTGCATCGCGTTAGGACGCTTGAGCCGTCACGGCAGAAAAGCCGGGAAGCTTCGGTTCGTTATCACCGATGGTGACGAACCGAAGAGCGGGCTAACTTCGCGCCGGGAAGCGTGACAGGTCGGGGCAAATGGCCCTGAGTGGAATTCAGCTTGTTTTGGCAAGCGTGACCCGACCAAGGACGTGCGGACCAGCAGGCCGTCCGATCAAAATAGCTTCTGAACTGAGGCTTTCAACTCAGCTTCGCTGAGACCGTCACAAGCCCCATCGACCGCTTTCAGCAGCGATCCGATGAATCATTGAACCTGCTAGAAGCAATCTACAATCCGCCCCATCGCTAGCCGCAGCGAATCAGAGCGGCTAAAAAGGAGGCTGTTCACAGTTCCCCTTCAACCTTCCTTTTCGTTGGGAATTCAGATCGATGTCTGAAGAAAGAAATCAGCTGAACAATTTAGTGACGGAACTCAAGAAACAACGGGACGAATTAGCGATTCAAATCGATTCGGGTAAAGCCGAAGTCAAAGAAGAGTGGGCCAAGATCACGGCACAACTCGATCAGCTATCCCAAGATTACGAACCCATCAAAGATGCAGTCGGTGAATCTACCGAAGGCATTTTGAGTGCGTTCAAGGTCGTGGGTAAAGAGATTCAAAACGGTTTTCACCGCATTCGAAAAACGCTTTAATTCCCTCTCGAAGACAGGTGATACGGGATGGTTGAACTAACATCAATCCCACAGTTTGTTCGCAATTCAGGTCGCTTTCGCGAGGTGACGTCGGTGATGGCCAAATACGGTTTGGCCGGCTGGCTGGGGAATGTGCGGGCCGACTGGGTTCAGCAATTGTTCCGCGCCCAGGACGGCTCTCGTTTGGGCGATCTGCCGATCGAAGTACGGATTCGCTCGGCATTGGCCGAACTGGGCACAACATTCATTAAGCTCGGGCAAATCTTGAGCACACGTCCCGATCTTATCGGCCCCAAGCTGGCAACCGAATTGAGCAAATTGCAATCCGGAACACCCGCTGACAACATTGACACCGTGCGCGCCCTCTTCGACGAGGAGTTTGGCTGCACTCCCGAAGAGATATTCTCAAGCTTTGAAGAGGCCGCATTCGCGTCTGCTTCGATCGCTCAGATTCATCGAGCGACGTTATCGGGTGGCCAACAGGTCGTCGTCAAAGTGCAACATCGGGGGATTCAATCTCGCATTGAAAACGATCTTGAGATCATGTTGGAATTGGCTAAGCTCGCCGAATCTTTCGCACCAGGGATTCAAAAATTCCAGCCTGTGAATACGGTCACCGAATTCAGTCGCACGCTAAAACGAGAGCTTGATTTCGAGCGAGAAGCTCGCAACCTAAAGCATTTCACGCATAATTTTTCCAAAGCTGACAGAATCCGTTTTCCCGCGGCCTATCCAGAATCATCATCGCGTCGTGTGCTGACCATGGATTTTCTTGATGGCATCGGTCTCTCTGACACCTCGGCTTTAAACGCGGCGGGCTACGATTTAAGCGCAATCGCTAAACGGGGTGCAACCATGTTCGTAGACATGATCTTCCGCGATGGCTTCTATCACGCCGATCCTCATCCCGGAAATCTGCTGGTCCTTCCCAACGAAGTCATTGGCGTTCTCGACTGCGGCATGGTCGGAAACATTGATGAGGAGCTTCGTGAGCAAGTCGAGGACATGCTACTGGCAGCGGTCGATGAAGACTCGGATCGTCTTGCTGAGATCGTCGTACGACTGGGACAGGTTCCACAGGATCTCGATCGCAGTGCGCTCAACAACGATCTATCTGACTTTGTCACCGACTATCGCAGCCAATCACTGGACCAATTTGATTTGAGTGGAGCCTTGAACGCAGTGGTCACGATCGTGAGGAAACACAGCATCATCCTCCCGGCACGCATTGCCTTACTCCTCAAAGTGTTGATCATGCTAGAAGGTACTGCTCGACAGTTGAGCCCCCAATTCAGCTTGGCCGAACTCCTCGAACCCTATCGCGAACAGGCCATCCGGCGTCGGTTGTCCCCGACTCGAATGTGGCGCAAACTCAACACGGCCTATCGCGACTGGAACCATCTTGTAGAGATCTTACCCGTTGATTTGGCTGATATTCTTGGCCGCATGAAACAAGGTCGCTTCGATATTCATTTGGATCACCGCCGACTGGATTCGACGGTCAATCGACTCGTATTGGGTATCGTCACTGCAGCACTGTTCGTCGGATCAGCAACGCTCTGGAGCAGTCAAGTCCCTCCGAAACTTTGGGGTTATTCGATACCCGGCGCGACGGGCTGTCTGGTCGCCGTCTTACTGGGTTTTCGTCTCCTACACGCCATTCGACGATCTGGCGATTTGGATTAATAACAGAGAACCCTCAGCAGGCCAGCCGACATCGATCTCGAGAAGCGGCTGGAAAATCACCCGGCTAATTAAACCAGTTCAGCGACAGGCATCACGCCCGCATCCAAAAGATACTGAGGACGTCCGCTCAAGTCATCAACCGTTGCCGACTGGATATCGATCCCCAGATTGTGATAGAGCGTCGCGAAGATTTCCGCAAACGTCACGGGACGTTGCTGAGCGTATTCGCCCAGGCGATTTGTCGCTCCAATCACTTGCCCAGCTTGCATGCCACCCCCTGCCATGAGGGCAAAAGAGACTTGCGGCCAGTGATCACGACTATTCATCTTATTAATTTTCGGGGTGCGTCCAAACTCGCCCCAGACCACAACCGAAACATCGTCGCTTAAACCGCGTTCATCGAGATCCTGAAGCAGAGCCGATAGTCCTTGATCCAACAGGGGAGCTTCCTGTCGAGTTCTTGGGAAATTCAATCCGTCTCCCCCATGCCAGTCCCAGCGACTGTAATTCATTGAGACGACACGAGCACCGGCCTCGACAAGTCGGCGAGCGATCAGAAAATTTTGAACCATCTTGGGCGCGCCATCACGTTGATAGGTTGGATCATTCTTTCCGTATCGCTCGACAATTCGAGGATCCTCCTGAGAAACATCAAGCGCCTCGACAAGCTTTGATGAAGTCAAAATCGACAACGCCTGCTCAGTAAACGAATCGACTCCTAACATCGCATCCGAATGGTCAAGCTGTCGCCGAAGGCGATCAACCGATTGGAATAACCTTTGGCGATCCCCCAAACGCTCGAGCGAGATACCCTGGAGTGTCATTCCAGTTGGTTTCGCCTGTGGGTCCTTGGCCACAAGTGCCATCGGATCAAAGGCCGACCCAATAAATCCAGCGGTCCCCGGATCACCCCAGGTTCGTGTGGAGGTCGGATACATCAATGACAAGTTGGGCGGCACCGATTCGTTCACGGCACCTTGCACTTTCGACACCCACGAACCCAACATGGGCCAACCACCGGCCGGTGGACTCTCTCGATGCGTGCGACCCGTCATACATTGAAAACCATCATGTCGACCTTCACTGCCGACCACCGATCGAATGATCGAAAACTGATCCGCGCGCTTGGCCAATTTCGGAAAAACTTCGGAGATTTCCATGCCCGGCACATTCGTGCGGATTGGAGAAAATTCACCACGGATTTCTGCGGGTGCATTTGGCTTCAAATCAAACAAATCAAGATGCGAAGGACCACCCGGCAAATAAACATTGATCACGGCTTTGTGAGAACGGCCTGTACCTGCCTGCGCCTCCAGCTGTAACAAGTTGGCCAACGAGAGCCCCCCTGCAGCCATCCCACCAACCTTCAAAAATCCTCGACGGGAGATACCGTCACAATGAGTTGCGCGGCGGTCGCGATGACCAAGTATGTTTAACATTGCATTTCTCCTGAATCGGGCGTTCCCGAATTTTAACCCTTCTGTTCGGCCGCCGCAAAGTGCAGAGTCGGCAATTCGGTCGCTCTGCTGCGAAAATCGTTGTAAAAAGAGGTTGAGCTTTCCCAATAAGCCGATCATGCCTGGTCATCGCAACGAGCACTGGGAAGCGGACCGACGGAGAGCGGAGCCAGCGTGGACGCGACCAGGCTTTCACGACATCACCTTAAAAAGGCTCCTTATTCCATTCCTGAATTCGTAGTCAAACGCTCGTTAGGTGATAACAATCGACTCGAATTGTGCCATCCTTCATCCTCCACCCGTTTTTTGGTAGTCACACACAAATAACGCAGATATCATGCTTGCAGACCGGTTTCAAAGTGGAAACGGACCCTGTGGATGGAACAATCAACCTCCGGAACTACAACTACACGGCGATAAAATATAATGCGGCGACGAAATAAAACACGAAAGCTAAAGCTCTTGCCGGAGTCTCTTGAACAACGAATTGTGCTCGACAGCACAGTGGTCCTGAATGAGGTCATGTACCATCCGGCAGACAACCCAAGCCTTGAGTACGTCGAGCTGTTCAATCAGATGGGCGTCGACATGGACATCTCCGGTTGGCACCTAACCGAAGCGATTGAATACACCTTCCCACCACGCACCGTCATTCCCCGTGGCGAGTATCTGGTTGTTTCTCGCCAGCCAGACGCCCTGAGAGAGGCAACCGGGGTCGGTTCCCTCGGACCCTTTGCGGGAAAGTTGGCCGATGAGGGTGAGACGCTCAGACTACTCGACCGCAACGACCGACAGCTCGATTCCCTCCGTTATTCGAATGGGGGCGATTGGCCACTTGCCCCTGACGGGCTGGGCGCATCACTTGCAAAAATCAATCCAAATTCGACCAGTGGCCCGGCGGCACATTGGGCGAGCAGCATCCTGGTGGGTGGCACCCCGGGGGTGTCGAATTTTGGCGAGGCGACCGGTCTGCAAGATGAGGTTCGTCAGACGCTCGTCACACTTGAGCACGCCTGGCGAGTAGAGGATCAGGGGAATGATTTAGGCGAGGCTTGGCGCGAGCTTGGGTTGGATGACCAGCAATGGACGCACGACTTACCGGGACCCTACTATGCTGGTTCAGCTGTCCTCGCGGGTGCAGAACCGACCATTTCCCCGGACGTCACTGCCAGCGCCTCCTCAGCGCTGCCAGGCCAGGAAGCTCAAAACATCGTGAACGGTTCCGGACTGATCGGTAACTCGCACGTCGTCACTCCGCCGGTCGAAAACATGTGGTTGTCAAACGGTAATTTTTTCGCGGTGGAACCCGACATCGATCCTGAGATCCGCTTCGATTTAGGCACCGAGCGGGCGATCGACACGATGCGTGTTTGGAACTTCAATCATGTTGACGAGGACTCCTGCTGTTTAACGCGAGGCCTCGCCACAGCCGATATTTGGGTGGCAGGTGATGATGAGAATTTTGAGTTATTGACTGACAACCAACATTTCACCAAAGCCTCAGGACTAGAAAACGATTTCTTTCAAGACATCGATTTCGATGGAATTCGAGCGCGGCATATTAAGATCGACGTTGACACGACCAACGGCGTGGCCAACCACGGCGACCCGCTGCAATTCGTGGGACTCAGTGAAGTTCAGTTTCTCGTGCAAGAGCCCGCTGGAACCACCGAGTTGAACCTGGGTCCAACCACCCATTACTTCCGCACTGATTTTGAGTTTGGACTTGCTCCCGGGCGAACGCAACTTGTCCTTACCCCATTCTTGGATGATGGAGCGGCCATCTACCTGAACGGCGTTGAATTGTATCGCCAGAACCTGCCCGACGGACCTATTTCCTCGGATACCTTGGCTCGATCGTCAGTGGATGCCAACCGTTCCGCACCGATCGTTATTTCGAGTGAACAGTTGCGAATTGGAACCAATCTACTCGCCGTCGAAGTCCATCAGGCCGAGCCTGATGACAAGGACATGGCCTTTGGTCTTGAGTTAGCGTCGATCACAGCTCCGCCTTCATCGATCGATTTCGATGCTTTGCCACTCGCGATCAACGAAATTGCTGCCGCCGGTTCAGCTCAGATGTTCACCGAGCTTCAGAATTACGGTAGTTCGACCCTCGACCTCAGTGGCATTCAACTGGTGATTGGTGACAAACGACACACGATTCCTGCAGGCACTCAACTTGGAGTAGGCGAGCGTACCGTGATCGATTTGGCTGCCACGAATCTGACCGGCACCAGCGGCGAGCGGTTGGCGATTTACTCGTCCGACAGCAGCCTGATTCTCGACACGGTTGAGATTCAGTCTTTGCCGCAAGGGCGTTCTCCAGACGGAACCGGACCAATTCGATTCGCGAGTGAGACAACGCCAGGCGCGGCAAATCAATTCGATTTCGAAGATCAGATTGTGATCAACGAAATCATGTATCACTATCGCCCCAATGCGCCAGACGCGGGCACAGATGCAACTTTCACACAATCGACCCTCATCGATTTGGAGTCCGAATGGCGGTACGACGACAGCGGAACCGGACTCCCATCCGATTGGTACAAGACTTCCCATGAGGCATGGCCTGCAGGTCCGGGATTACTGGGATTTGAAACGAGCCAGGTGATCTCTCCTGGCATCGGCACCGAGTTGCATAAAAACGATTTCTTCGCCTACTACTTCGAGACTCATCTTGAAATCGGCGAGTTAGATTTGAATGCGACCGACGAATTCCAGTTCCAGTATGCAGTGGATGACGGAGCCATCTTCTACGTGAATGGAACCGAATTCCATCGGTTCAATATGCCGGATGGAGAAATCACACCCAGCACACGTTCGGCAAGTTCGATTAACAACGCCATCCTGAGCGACACGCTGACCATCCCCAAAGAGCTACTCCAGTCAGGAAGTAATCGAATTTCGGCTCAAGTGCATCAACGAGTGGCAACAAGTAGTGATCTCGTCTTTGGCGGAAAAATTTCAGCCGCGACCATCATCGATCCGGGCACACCTGCCACGCCCTACTCGACGAACGACGAGGAATGGATCGAACTATACCATCGTGGCTCTGAGCCGATCGATCTCTCCGGCTGGCGATTCGACACAGGCATTCGCTTTGAATTCCCGCAAAAATCGCAGATGCAACCGGGCGATTACTGGATCATCGCTAGAGATGCGGAAGCGTTGCAAGCCAAGTATCCTGAAATACAAGTCGTTGGTGAATTCGACGGGCGGCTCAACAACCAAACCGAACAGATCCGATTACTGGACAGCCGCGGAAATCCCGCCGACGTTGTGACCTATTTTGAAGACGGCCAGTGGCCAGCTGCGGCGGATGGCCGCGGCTCAAGTCTCGAGCTGCAGAATCCGAACGCAGACAACGCGGTGGGACTCGCCTGGGCGCCCAGCAACGAAGCGGATGACTCCAGCTGGACAACCTACACCTATACGGGCGTAAGCAAAGCCAGTTCCATTGGACCCGATGGAAAGTGGAACGAATTTCTATTGGGTATGCTAAGCGATGGTGAGATTTTACTCGATGATATTCAAGTGATCGAATCTCCAAGCGGTGCGGCGCGGAGCCTGATCCAAAACGGCAACTTCGAAAGCGACACGGTTGGCGAATCGGCCGATTCCTGGCGAATCATCGGCAATCACCGCGACAGCGAAGTGATCGTTGACCCAGATGATGCGAACAACCAGGTACTGCGGCTCGTCGCCTCGGGCGCAACCGAGCACATGCACAACCATGCTGAAACGACGTTGAAGCATGGTGAAGAGATCGTATCGATTCGCAACGGCTTGGAATACGAGATTCGCTTTCGAGCAAAATGGATCAGCGGCGCCAACTTGCTGCAATCCCGACTTTATTTCAATCGTCTTCCGCGCACATCCACAATTGCCCAACCAGATCACCACGGAACTCCCGGGCGGCAGAATTCGACATTCCAATCAAATTTTGGTCCCACGATCACCGACCTGCATCATTCGCCTGTAATCCCCGACGCCGGACAACCCGTGACGATCAGCGCTGCCCTATCCGATGCGGACGGTATCCAACAGGTGACTCTCTGGTACTCGATCGACAGCGGCTCATGGACCAGCATCCCCATGTCGGATCGCGTCAATGGGCGCTATGCGGCTCAGGTACCCGGCTTGCCGGCGGACTCAACCGTGCAATTTTATGTCGAGGGCCAGGATGTAAATAACGCGACGTCGGTCTTTCCTCGAAACGGTAAGGCCTCTCGCGCGCTTTACAAAGTCCAAGATGGCAAGGCGAATGAAGATGGCCTTACCAATTTTCGCATCATCGTCACCCCCGACGATGGCGACTTCCTACACAGCTCAATCGAATTAATGAGTAATGGACGTATTGGAACGACGATCGTCTACGCTGAAAACGAAGTCTACTACGATGCAGGAGTCCGCCTCAGCGGTAGCCAAAGAGCAAGACCATTTCAACCTCGACTCAGCTTCTCTGTGGGCTTTGCTTCCGACCAACTGTTTCGCGGAGTCCACGGGGCGATCACACTCGATCGTTCTGAGAGTACTGGCTTTGGTCAACGAGAACACATCTATCATCACGGCATGAACCATGCCGGAGGCTTACCATCGGAATACAATGATCTGTTCCATATCATCACCCCGAAACAGGCACACACAGGATCCGCGGAGGCCCAATTAGCCAGATATTCCGATATCTTTCTTGATGAACAATACGTTAACGGAAGTGACGGTCAGCTTTACGAATATGAACTGACCTACTACCCTCTGACAACCGTTGAACGAAATAATCCGGAGGCTCGCAAGGTCCCCAATCCCGATAGCGTCAACGGAATTCCGTTCCGCTACCTGAGTGAAAGCAACGAAGACTATCGTTGGGCTTTTCTCAATAAGAACAATCGTGTGCAAGACGATTATTCACAACTAATCCGCTTTACCGAAGTCATGTCACTTTCCAATGCGGGTTTCGAGAGCCAAGTGGAGTCCGTAATTGATGTTGATCAATGGCTGCGTGCCTTTGGTTTTGCAAGCATCACCGGACACGGAGACAACTATCTCTCCGATGGATCACAACACAATCTGCAGCTCTATGTCCGTCCGGAAGACAACCGAGTCCTATTATTCCCGCACGACTTGGATGCTTTTTTCGATACACGACGACCCATCGCCACAAACGGCGATCTCCGCAAACTGCTACGTGTACCAGAATGGGAACACATGTACTACGGACACATCCATGACATGATTCAAACGACTTTCAATGAAGAATACATGCTTGCTTGGATAACCCATTGGGGAGAACTGCTGCCAAGACAACGATTTACCCGACATCTAACCGATCTGGTCCGTCGTTCCGACTACTTGAGCGATCAGATTGAAAGACGGGCCCAAAAAGTCGATTATTCAATTTCTACGGAGGACTTTTCCACGGAAACCAACGTCGCCACCATTGCCGGAACCGGATGGATTAACGTCCGAGAGTTACGATTGGCGGGGAGTGATGTTCCGCTCCCAACAGAATGGACCGGCGTAACCGACTGGACCAGCGATGTGGCGATCGCCAGCGGTGTCAATCAAATCACGGTCGAAGCCTACGGCTTCCAGGGCGCGATGATCGGTACTGACACAGTTCGCATCACCAGTAGCGCAGAAAATCCATTGTTGGATTCACTGCGTATCAGCGAAATCAATTACAACCCTGGCGACCCAACGGCGGACGAATCAGTCGAACAAGTCGACTTAGACAATGACGATTTCGAATTCATTGAACTTATCAACGTGGGTCAGGTGCCCATTAATTTGCTAGGAGTCCACTTCGATGCGGGAATCACGTTCACGTTTGGAAATGATTCTCTTGCCGCAGGAGAGCGTGCAGTCCTCGTGAGCGATGCGAATGCCTTTAACATTCGTTACGGTGACGGCCCGCGACTCTTGGGCGAATTCGCATCCGGAAAACTGGCAAATGGTGGTGAGCAAATCCGACTGTTGGACGCCGCCGGAAATCCAATCATCGACTTCACTTACGATGACAATGACGTCTGGCCCGCACGTGCCGATGGTGTCGGCGCCACGCTTGAAATGATCGATCCGTCGGTGCCGACCGATCAGATCGGGAAATACGACAACTGGCGAGCCAGCCATCTTTTACATGGCACACCCGGTGAAAAGGGACCGAATGGATTTGGTGTGGTGATCAATGAAATCCTGACAAATCCAGTTGCTCCTTCCAGCGATGCGATTGAACTCCTGAACACCAGCAACGAAGCGGTCGACTTGTCTGGTTGGTGGTTGAGCGACGCTGCCGGCAACTTACAAAAGTTTGTTATTCCCGCAGGCACAATCCTGGAACCAGCTGCGCGTATCGTCTTTGACGAAACGAACTTCAACCCGACCCCAGCCGCCGCTGGCAATACGAACTTTGCTTTGAGCGCCGGGGGGGATGATGTTTGGCTTGTAATCCCGAATAGTGACGGAGAACTCGCAGCATTCGTCGATGATGTCCATTTCATCGCAGCACGGCCCGGCGAATCATTTGGTCGCTATCCCGACGGTGGAGGCCGATTGCACCCAATGCGCAGCGCAAGCTTCGGAGAAGAGAACAGTGAACCTCGAGTGGGCCCAGTTGTCATCAGTGAGGTCAACTACCATCCCGTCAGCCCCAGTTCGGCAGCAATCGAGGTAGCTCCCTCGCTGGTCAGCGATGACTTGGAATTCGTTGAGATTACCAACCAGTCATCAGATCCTCTCTCGCTCACAGATTGGCGGATTCGCGGCGGTGTTGATTTCGATTTCGGTGAAACACTGCTGGGGGCAGGCGATACGATGGTCATCGCTTCCTTCAATCCCGAGTCACCTGCAAATCAAACAAGACTAGACGGTTTCCGCACGCATTACGACATTTCAAACGACGTCATGATCGTCGGTGGTTTTGCCGGACAGCTAAATGACGATTTCGATATGCTACAGCTTCGTCGGCTTGACAGTGTCGCCGATTCAACGGAACTCACGCTTGAGGATGAAGTGGTCTACGGCAACTGGGCGCCTTGGCCAACCTCGCCAAACGGCGGAGGTGATTCGTTGACCCGAAACCAACTAACAGGCTCCGGAAATATCGCTGATCACTGGAGGGCCGCTCGCCCGACACCTGGCACGGTCGCCGGAAACGCCGATCTCAACCAGGATGGAAATATTGACATTGTTGACGTCGATCTCCTCTGCTCCGCGATCCTGGCTGGCGAGCCGCAGTTCGACCTCAATCGTGATCAACTCACCAATCGAGAAGATCTCTACTTTCTGATCACCGACGTGCTTCAAACCGGACCGGGTGACGCGAACCTAGACGGTCGCTTCGACTCCCAGGATCTAGTAATGACCTTCCAGAGTGGAGAGTACGAAGATGATCGAATCGGAAATTCAACTTGGGCTGAGGGCGACTGGAATTGCGACGGGGAATTTGAATCAGGCGATCTGGTCGCCGCCTTCCGTGACGGTACCTATTCAGCAGCTGCAGTTCCCGGCAGGAATGGATCCTTGACCATCGCAGCCATCGACCAGAGCTTTCAGCCGCAACAACGCTCGACTGAAAAGCGTTCACGAATCGTTCGACGGCAGCAGCCAATCGCTGATCCATTAGCGATTGACCTTGAACTCGCCAGCCTGAATCATCAACTCTTCGATCGATTCAAGGATTCGGATCAGGCAGATTCTGATCCTACCAACGATGCCGACTGGTTTGACGGACTGGGCCCTTCTGCCGCGGGATTCGACTTTTGAGTCACCCCAACCAGACGAAGTTGCTGTAAACTGCAGGACCCAACGTTGGGGAGCCAGCCGAAAACAGGGCTAGCGCGCTTTCTGACTTGTATTTAAGCACCTCAAACAATCACAAAACGATGAAACTCTCGCTGTCTGTAAGAATTGCCGAAGGCTTCCTTTCCAAAGAAGAAGCGATTTTGACCTTGGCAGAAGTTGCCGACTTGGCCGTAGCGGCCGGATATGACGCCATTTGCATGCGAGCCTCTCAAATCGGAATCCAATCGTCAGCCGACCAAATCGATGAGGCGGTCAAGACGTTAAAGGACCGCGAGCTGGACGTCAGCATGGCCACACCTGATTTCGCGATCGTTTACAACAATGACCAGGGCCCGGATTGCTTGCGAAACATCACCCCTTACCTCGATGTGGCCGAGCGTTTCGAGGCACCCTTAGTCCGTGTCGCGATCAAGAAAGATGCGGATATTCCTCACGTACAGCGTGCAGCGGATGAAGCGGCGGAACGAGGCATTCGGCTTGCTCACCAATGCCACACACTTAGTCTGTTCGAAACGATCGAGAATATAGAACGCAGCTTGGCAGCGATTGATCGGCCCAATTTTGGACTCATCTACGAGCCTGCAAATCTCGAATTGTGTGACCAAGACTACGGACCGCAGACCCTCGAACGCCTCGCGCCCAAGATTTTCAACGTCTACCTACAAAATCAAATCATCCGTTCCGGCGGTTCAGTCACGCTCAACACCTGGTGTCGTGGCCCGGTCGAATTCGACATCATTCAAATCCATGACCCAGGCGGCATCGACTTTGCTCGAGTCCAACAAGGGCTACAGCAAATTGGATACCAGGGATCCATCACAGTCCACCAGTGCGCACCGGAAGGGCAGACGCCGCAAGAATCAGCTGCTGCAACGGCGCAATTCCTGCGATCATCTCACTGATTGTTCGCCAGCATTTGCAAGAACTCGCGCAACACTTCCGTGTTATCTTGATAACCGCGTCCTGTCACAAGCTGTCCATCGACCACCCAAGGTTGATCGACATAGGTCGCCCCCCCCTGCTCCGCATCCATCGCACATTTGGGCACGGTGGTCACCTGTTTACCGCGAATACAATCGGCAGCAGTCAGCAGCTCAATTCCATGGCATAAACAGGCAATCGGTTTTTCCGCCACTGAAATGGCGTTCATTACCGACAACAGATCGGTATCATAGCGGAGATATTCCGGCGCTCGTCCGCCCGAAACAAACATGCCAGCAAATGAATTCGCGTCCAAGTCACGGAAAGCGACCGTTGCCTGCAGGTGATAACCGGGGCGTTCTTGCGTAATGTCCCAGGGGACATTCGGGTTCGGTGGAATTTCGTGCAAGACCGTGTGATAGAGTCTCGCCTCGGGGCCCGCCACCACCACATTGAATCCGTCTTCGGGCAGTCGGTAATAGGCATAAAAAGTATCCAAAGCTTCTGTTCCGTCGCCGATCGGCATCAATATATTCGCCATTCTCATATCCACCTGCCATGTGGGTCCATGCTACTTACCTTCCGATCTGGCCATTCTATTCGAATTGGTGGTGACTCGCCTCATTTCACGGATGAGATCGCCTCATATTTTATCGGTCTGGCAACACAAACGGCCGATCGATTCGCCTACAATGGGTAGCTGATCAACAACCAACTCTGATCTAGAAACGCGATGGGATCTAGGAACGCGATGAAATTTGGAATCGGGATCATCGGAGCAACGGGCTATATTGGCACGCCCTACCGTGAAGAGATTCGCGAATGCGGCGATGAGGCAAAAATCATTGCCGTCTGTGCGCGCCGACGCGATCGACTTGAGCAAGCCGCAGCAACCGATGGCGCGGAACTAGCAACGACCGATTGGCAGGCCGTCGTCGAACATCCGCAGGTAAATCTCGTAATGGTCTTAACTCCCGACGCCTTGCACCGTGAACCGGTTCTGGCATCAGCCGAGTTAAATAAGGCGGTTTTTTGCGAGAAGCCCGTCAGCAAGACCATTCATGATACGACGGAGATGTATCGTGCTGTCCAAAGCAGCGGTGTCGCGAGTTACGTACCTTTCTGGACAAGGTATGTGCCGGTGTTTGTGCGGGCCCGCCAGCTAATCGAAGCTGGAAAACTGGGGGAGGTCCGCAATGTAATTTATCGATGGCACAATCCGCGGCCAGTGGCAATGCCTTTCACCTGGCGCGATGACGCCAACCTTTCAGCAGCCGGAAGCATCGCTGATGTCGGATCTCACATTTATGACACCTTGCGTTTTCTGCTCAACGATGAAGCCAACCAAGTCTTAACAGATGCTCGCACCATCATGCCACCCAAACCCGATTTAGGATCAATCGATCTAACGGAAGCCATTGATTGGGGTGAGACGCACGCTGCCGGCGAGGCCGGAGCAACGCGAACCGGCTCGGTACCCGACTATGCCCAGATCGCCGTTGAATTCAAGAGTGGAATTGTGGGCAGCATTCTGCTCTCGCATGCGAGTTACATTCGCAAAGGATTCTCCCCTGAGCTAGAAATCCACGGCACGAAAGCCTCACTTTCAGTCGATCGAAACACGGGTGAAATTCGCTTGGCGGACAGTTCTGAGCTAGCGCGTTCACTGGAAACCATTAGTGATACGGGATTTTGCAATCGATTCAAGAACCATGTCTTCCCCGCACTGCGTCAAGCCAATTCGACAACCGATCATCCAACACTCTACGACGGCTGGCGAGTCCAGATCTTCACCGATGCGGCCTTGGCTTCTGCCCAGCGGGGCGAATGGGTAAAGCTCTCGGAATTTGAATCCGCCGACTAGATGAATTGGACCTCATGGATTAGAAGGAACTATCGATGAACGCTGACCAATCGGGTCTATCGAGAAATGGACGTTACCTCGTCGTCACAGCTGGATTCCTCGGCTGGCTCCTGGCTGGAGTCCAGCTTGCCGTTTCATCGATCGTCATGCGTGAAGCTGCTAAGTCGTTGCTCGTTAATCCGACCGAAGCAGAATTGGCTCAATGGTACGGCATCTTGACCAGTGGCTTCTTGTTGGGTGCGGCTGCCGGAGGATATGGGCTCGGCTGGGCTGGTGATCGCCTGGGGCGAAAGAAGGCCATGGCCTTGAGCATCGCCTGCTATTCACTCTTCGCTGGACTCACCTACTTTGCCAATTCACCGGGACAGCTATTAGTTTTACGTTTTCTGACAGGTATCGGCGTCGGGGGAATGTGGCCGAACGGCATCGCATTGGTTTCCGAAGCGTGGCCCAACATGTCACGCCCGATGTTGGCGGGTGTGATCGGTATGGCTGCCAACGTCGGAATCATGCTGTTTTCAATTCTGACCTGCTTTGTTCATGTGACCACTGATGAGTGGCGATGGGTAATGCTGATCTGCTTCGTCCCCATCGGCCTCGCAGTTTTCGTCGCTCTGTTCGTCCCGGAATCGCCACGTTGGCTCGCTGCGGTCAAAAAACAAGAATCGACACAGGACCAGTCGCCGCTGGTCGAAGTCTTTCAAACGCCTCTGCTACGGATTACGCTGATCGCAATCGCCCTCGGTACAGTTCCCTTGTTTGGCGGTTGGGGCAATGCCAATTGGGCCAATGCGTGGGCCAGTCAAGTCGGTGAAGCAACGAAAGAGGCCGCCCCCGCCATGCCAGACAACGAGGAGGCACCCACCGCTGATGCGCGTATCACGGAGTCGCAACAGCGAGCGCCCGACCCCGCACTGAAAGCTCGTGCCGTGCTCGCACGATCAGCTCCCGGATCACTTGCCAGTCTGTTGGGTGGAGCTGTGGCAACCATCATCGGACGTCGACGTTGCTACTTTTTATTATCGTTTGCTTGCTTCATCTGCTCCCAATGTTTGTTCTGGCTTTCCAATCCGCTGGCGGCTGATTTTCTTTGGTGGACGGGTGCACTAGGACTTTTCAGCGGTTTCTTCTTTGGATGGTTGCCATTGTGTTTGCCGGAGCTGTTTCCCACACGAGTCAGATCAACGGGAGCGGGCATTGGATTTAACTTTGGACGGATTGCGACGGTGATTGGAATCTTGATCGCATCCCTGCTGTTAGGGCAAACCTACGCCGGCGATTACGCTCAAATCGGACGCCTGACTAGCGTGATCTACTTACTGGGAATGGTCGTCATCTGGTTTGCTCCAGACACCTCAAAGCAAGGGCTTCAGGATTGATCCAGCGGCGAATGTCGCCCCGCTAAGTGCCTGAAAGAACAAAAGCGAAGTCGTTCAACGCACCGATTTCGCGGGAATCACCACCGCATTGGTCTTTCCAGATTCGATCGCGGCGTGCACCGTTGCGCAGATATCACGACTCGCCTCTGCACCAAGCGGTGTTGGACAATCTTCGTCGATTGACCTGGCGAATTCATCCGCCAACAACCAATCGTTGTGATTGGCGATTCGGGCATGGGGAAACTCCAATTCAGGTTGACCGCGATAATAAACAGCGACTTCGGGGCGAGCTTCGCTCACAACGAGCGACGCCTTGGATCCCACGAGATGAAGCTTGATTTCACCAATGTCTGGATGGCTGGCGTTACCAATACGCCCAATACACAAGGTACCCACCAATCCATTTTCGAATTCAAGAGTCACGCTCGCCAAATCGTCGACGTGATTATCGTGATGTAGTTGGTGAAAGTGGGAAGTTGTCCGAGCAAAGACACGCTTCACCGCGGCGTCGGTGAGTGACTCAATATAGGCCAGCGGATAGATACCCTCGACCTCGAGCTCGCCCATGGCCCTTCTGCCCACTCCTCCATCCGCTCCGGTCACATGTGCGGCTTTCAATGCCTCCAACCAATCCATCGGGGGCTGATTTGACGCTCGACTTCCGATGGGAGGCCCAGCATCCTTGGCAAAGTAGAAGTCAACATGCACTGCCAGTAATTGCCCAAGCTTGCCTTCACGAATCACTTGCTTGGCCTGAATGATAGCGGGCAAGAAATTCCGATTCCACATCATGAATTTTACGCCGGCGTTTTCCACAGCTGCCACCACTCGATCACACTCGGTCAAGTCAGTCGACATTGGCTTGTCCTGGACAACATGCAAACCGGCGTTGGCAGCTCGCACACTCAAATCACAGTGCCGTTCCGCCTCAGAACTAACCACGGCAACGTCCGGTCGAAACTGGGAAATCGCTTGCTCAACATCGCGCACATAGGGCACCCCAAACTCATCGGCAAATTTCAGATTACGCTCGTGCACCCAGTCAGGCTGCTGAGGATCATCCGCGACGACCGACAGTTGAAAGCGAGGGTGCGATAGAATACCACGCGGCACATAATCGTGTTTCACCACGCTCAGGACAGCCACTTGTAACTTTCGTCGATGATCAACTGAACTCATAACGTTCTCCGTCCCATACTCCCGCTTTTCCATTTCCCAGTGATTCCGCAACCGCCTGCGCAACCTGATAGACCACGGTGAGTTCCGCAGGGGTGCAAACGCGCCGGTCATCAAACTCACCAAAACAATCGGACAACGTATCTAACAGCCGCGCGATACTGTCTGCCCTTTGCTCCACCAACAGCGATTCATTTCGCTCACCGATTAAGAGGTTCATGTTGTGATGATCATCCGCATAAGCTGCTCCTTGTGATCCAACGAGAGTCACCATTGAATAAGGTTGGCAATGCGGAGCAACGACGCATCCAATCTGGGCCATCCCGCCGTCGGCGAATCCGAGATGAATTTGCAAGCCTCCAGTCCGCTCATCCATCGCATGATCAGACGATGGAGAACTCTGGGACAAAGCAACGGCATACACACTCGTTGGGCGTCCTCCGAACAACCAACAAGCCACATCGAGTTGCGTGGCAGCAAGCGACACGATTCCAACCTGGTCAAGTCGTCCTATCGCCGGTCGACGCGCCCAATGGTGGACTCGTAAAAGTCCGGGCCTGCCCAGTTGATTCGATTCAAGACTCTGTTGAATCGTATTCAGGTAGGCATGACATCGCCAAGGATTGGCAACCATCCAGGGAACTCCAGTTCGCTGAAATACAGCGCACAATTCATTCCATTCCGATGCTTGGCTGGCAGGTGGGAAATTCAAACAACTGGGTTTACCCGCTTCCGCCAATCGGCGTGCAATCTCCGCTCGCATGGGAAGAGGAGAGTCAACAACCGCAACATCGAATCGATCTGCCGCGTTCTCAAACAGCCGTTCGATGCCAATGATCGATTTTGGATCGGCCAAGCTTTGAAGCGCTGGATCAGATCGATCATTCGGTACCACCGCATGACAGTCCACCGATTCAAGCTTGCGCAGAGCCTCGAAGTATTCGTCAACACAATCGCTCTGAATCAGGGCGATACGGATCGGTTTTGCGGTCACACTCATTCCTTTCCGGGTGTAAAACTACCGTGGGGCCCGTGACATCATCTTTGAATAGATTTGCAACGCAGATTCAAATTCATGGAGCGCAGCCGGTGCCAAAACGTCGCGATTTCGATCGATTTCTTGGGAAACTCGGTCGACCAAATACTGCACCTCAACTCGTTTTGGCCGAACGGGCCTGTTTCCGACTTCCACATGCCAAGGAGCCGTGTGAGCAAATCGAACGTGCCCATCGGTCTCTTGAAAACATCGAAGCACCAACCAACCTGACTCCTCAATCGTCAAACGCTGGTCAATGATTGAACGAAATGCTCCGTTTGGCATCGCAACATTTTGAGGTTGGATTTTGGCAACGACATCGCCGTTAAGCACGAGTTCGATCGTATCAAGCGGTCGCGAGTAGGACGCGTCACCGCGAACCTGCAACAAAGCTCGATCGGCTTCATCAACCTGAAAAACGTGGCCCGGAAAGCGTTGGTTGACACGAATATCGACCATTGGCCCCGTCGTTACAAAACTCCGGCCCGCATTGAGCCCCTCGATCCATTTCCCGCCGTCAAAACCTTTCGGCATTTGCACATAAACGCGTCCAAACCCCAGCGGGACCGGATGCACTCCCGATGCGGTTCCCGCCGTCGGCCTCAACCGAAAACCGCAGTTCAACAAGGCATAGTAATTCTGCAAACCAAAATCGATCCAATTGCATTCCGTCATTCCCGACTGGCCGATCGCAATCTTCATGTAGGGAGCCGGCTTGATCGTCGTGTTCCTAAAACCGAAAGTTGTCTTCCACAAGCTGTTATTCGCAAGCTCGTACAAGTCAATCTTTGCGATCGGAACCAACATCATCGCCCAAGGCCAACTGTGTTTGTCGAGATCCAACAAGGCCCCTTCCAAGTGAGCTTTACGGGCTACCTCTCGGATCGGTGGTACGGCATCACTAAAACGAGTTTTGTGATTCAAAATAAAGATAGCGCCCAGCAGATGCGGGCGATCGTTGATCCGAAATATCTCGTACTCTGTATTTCGAGGATAAATGACATGCGTCGCATCAATCGGGATTGGAGCATGACCATAATCAACACGATTACCCCATGGAGATGGACCTTGACTCCGTAAAGTCGAGGGCAAAAGATCAGGAGCCTGCCCGGCTTGAATGGTCCAATAAGTGACCGGAAAAGCCACATTCAAATCCTCAGCCAACATCACATTTGGCAATTCGCGGACGCGACGGTGAACATGGGTTTCCCCCGAGTACCAGCCTCGTTCCCCCATATTAATCCAGCGTTGCAAAGCAAACGTGTGCTTCCAGGAGGCCTCAGGATCCGTGACCGTCACGCGATGAACGGAGGGCAAGTATTCCTTTCCACGCTCGACGCGAATTTCATAGGAGCCCGGATTGAGTTCAACGCGAAAGGGGTCAGCTGAAATCGTCGTGTGAATTTCAACCGACTCCGGATGCGGCACCCATTGCTCAGAATAGGGAACCGCAGTCAACCGTTTTTCCTGCGAGATCGATTTCACGAACAACCACTGATCTTTTGCAAGCTCTCGAACATAGACGCGGGCAGGCAACGAGGCCCCGCTGCTTGCATCGGTAACCCTTCCAACGAATTCAGCTGCTCTCACCCAATCAACTCCAGCCAAACCCAGCCAAAGCAAGATCAAACAGTACCGCATCATCAAATGGAGTTGGAACATCGTACGCGCCACCCAAACTCGACCGATCTCATTACCGCATGGTCAATCAGGATTCACTAGATACCACTCAGCAACCAGCAGCCTCCAAGGATGCCAATCATCATAACGGCCCGGCACCCTCACTGGAATCGACCCGAGGGGTGCAACAACGCTAAATCCAGGAGGAATCTCATTTATCCACGGAGGAAATTCGCTGGGCCAATCTTCCAGCCCGAAACCAATCCAGCGTATTTGTGCACCAATCGCTGAGGGGATTCGCGTGGATCAGAGAATGACACGTACGCTTCATTCTCAGCGGACCGAGAGGGCTCACCATGCTCTCCAAGGCAAATATCTTTCAGACACTTGTCGATCAGCTATACTAGTAATGCGTTGCTCCTCGTTCCAACATCTCTCTCAACCCGTTTCCATCATGACAACGCGCCGGTTATTCCATCAAGTCATAGCGACCCTACTACTGGCGTCGTTCGTTGGAAACAGTTCCTCGGCTGAAGACAAAACCAATCGCCTGAATAATTGGGGGCAATGGCGAGGCCCTCTATCGAATGGAGTCGCTCCGTTTGCAAATCCGCCCACGTCTTGGAGTGAAACGAAGAATGTTAAATGGAAGCAGCCGATACCCGGCTTAGGTCACTCAACTCCGGTCGTCTGGGGTGATCAGATCTACCTATCTTCGGCAATTCCGACTGGCACACCGCTCCCGCCCCGTTACAGCGATGCTCCCGGTGCACATGACAACTCGCCGATCACTCATCGGCAACAGTTCGTAGCAGTTGCCGTTAATCGAAACGACGGCAGCCTGCTATGGAAGAAAATCTTAAATGAACAACTTCCCCACGAGGGCGCCCATTTCAGTGGCAGTTTGGCCTCGAACTCTCCCGCTACCGATGGGGAGCTCAGCTTTTTCTTTTTCGGATCTTACGGGCTCTATTGCTTGGACCGCGATGGCAAGACAGTGTGGAGTAAACAGCTTGGCTTACAAAACACCAAGCACGGACACGGCGAAGGCAGTTCTCCGGTGCTCCACCAAAACGTCTTAGCGGTTAACTGGGATCATGAAGGCCAATCCTTCATCGTGGCCTTCGACAAGCGAACGGGACGAGAACTGTGGCGATCCGAGAGAAAAGAGGTTACTTCATGGGCAAGCCCGATCGTTGTCGTTCACGAGGGTGTACCGCAATTGATTGTGAGCGGCACGGATCGCCTTCGAGCTTATCATTTGGAGACAGGAAAAACACTTTGGGAATGTGGCGGGTTGTCAGCAAATGTCGTCGCATCTCCGGTGGCAGGCAATGGCATGGTGTTTGCCGGCAGCAGTTATGACACTCGAGCGTTACTTGCGATTCGACTGAACGGAGCAACAGGCGATATCACCGGCAGCAACAACGTCGCTTGGACTCGGACTCGCGCGACTCCCTACGTTCCCTCACCACTTTTGTACAAAGGGGCGATTTACTTTTTGCGACACTATCAGGGTATCCTTACCCGACTCGACGCGCGTACAGGGCAGGAAACAGCAGGCCCCTTTCGTCTGGGACCGATTCGTGACATTTATGCGTCACCGGTAGCAGCGGCAGGGAGAATCTATTTCGTCGATTTGGACGGAACCGCTTTAGTGCTGAGCGATGACAAACGCCCTCAAGTGCTATCACTCAATCAGCTGAACGATCATTTCAGCGCGTCCCCCGCCTTGGTCGGTGAAGAACTCTTCCTGCGTGGACAAAATTATCTCTACTGCTTAAAGAACGACGAGTCGCCGAAAAAAGATCGTGCGGATCCGTGAAGCCCCGCTGGCAATGCACCTTTCCCGTGACAACGACGAATAATCCTGAAAGACGATCAGAGCAGGCACTTGGAAATTGTCATCTTCCCGAGTCACACGCTTTCAGAGCTGTGTTTCCACGGCTGCAGCTTCAAGTCGTTCTAATCGACCTTGTCGGGGCTTGGCAGTCCTAGTCGATCAGCCACAAAGGAATTACGAAACACAGCTTGTGGATCGTGCTGCTCGCAAATCCGCTTAAATTCCTCCAAGCGTGGATAGAGCCGTTGGAGCGTGCCAGCATCTTGGGGGCAGAGTTTTCCCCAATGAACCCGCGCCTTGAACGGCCCCTCCATCGCGTCGGCCAGAAACCTCGTGAAGTGATCGAAGTTGTCACGATCCGAGAGACGTTGATAGCTAATCAGACTGATCGAGTAATAGGTGGTATCGCCGCTGGCCATGGAAATCAGCGTATCATCGGCAAGAATCCGACGAATGCAAATTGGATAATGGTGACAATAGGTTCCCGATCTTTTGACCAGTGAATCCCAAAGATTCATTTGCTCGAGTTGCTCGCGTCCAGCTCGAGTAACATCTTGCATTCGCCCACCGAAACCACGAATCACATCTTTGACAAATTCGACGGCTTCCGCCAGTTTGTCACATGGCACGAACAATTCCATTTCGATGTGTCGAAACAATTCGTGCTCCATCACCAAGACGCGTTCGGACTCATCCACGATCCTGAGATTCTGTAATACAAGCCCAGAGAAAATCTTCTGATAAAAGAATTGAGTAATCGTATTTGAGCGAAGCAGCTTGGCCAGCGTCAGTAAAATCAGATGCAAGCCAATATCGATCCCAAGCAGCCAATAGATCCGAGCAAGATAAGCGAGTGAATTTTGTTTTCCGTCGATTTCACGTCGATGCTGACCGAACACATGCCACGACCAAGGAATCACAAATATCTGCTGCAACGGATAAGCCGCTTCCTCCGCGACTGCAAGCGAGAGTGAGTCGTGAAATCGAACATGTTCCTCGACGAGATACGCAGGCCGACAATCAAAACTGACAGAAAGAATAATGCCCAACAAGCCAAGCGAGCATCGGGCCGCCCGCAATTCGTCGCCCGAATCGAACGAACGAATTTCGGGTTGGCCATTCGAATCGTAAGTTGCGACGCGAATTTCGCGCATATAATGTGACAGACTGTGTTTACCTGAGCCGTGGGTTCCGGTCGAAATAGCGCCGGCGATCGTCTGCTCCGTAATCAACCCGACCGAGGGCGACGTCACATTTGCCAGGCGACGCAATTCCACAAGCATTCGTTTGATCTGGCAGCCGCCCCCGACAGTCGCCAGCACACGACCATCGTCATCTTGTATCCGAACTTGATTCAGCTTTCGCAGATCGAGACAAACCCCGGACGTCACAGCAAGCGGACTCCAAGAGTGTAGACGTCCAACAACACGGAACGACTCCCCCTGATGTCGTGCTAGAATATCCAGCACTTCCTGTTCACTGTCGGGTGCATAGCAATAACTCGGTCGAAACCGAATGTTTCGACCAAAGTTCGTGACATCACTCGTCTTCTTGACTGACACGGCACCCGCCATTAAAAGCTGCGATCCAACTAATCGACTTTTTTGATCTTAATGTTGCGAAAATAGATTGGGGCGCCCGCATGTTTACCTTGTAGTCCGATTCGTCCATGAGTCGGTAATTCGGCAAACGGCGTGCTCAACCACGGCGGAATTTCACTTCCATCGGGATTCTTCTGCGCGGATTTCCATTTACGCAAATCCATTTCGGTCACGATTTCGCCATTCAACACCACTTTCAAATCATGATCCTTGCAGGTGATCGTCATGCGATTCCATTCACCCGCGGGTTTTACAACCTGCTTACTGGCTGCCAAATGACCGAAGATGGCTCCGCATTGCCAACTCTTAGGGCTCTTTGCCCATTTTTCATTGAAATCGTCGGCGATTTGAATTTCGACCGAATTGGGAATCCAGTTCTTCATATCGCCACAGTAAACGATAACACCACTATTCGTGCCGTCAGCATTCTTAAATTCTAAATCGAGGACAAAGTTATCGTAATCCTTGTCCGTGAACAAACAGTAATCCGCGTTTGCTGTCAGCACACCCTCCTGGACTGTCCAGACCTTTTTCGTATCAATGCCGTTCGACAAATCGGCAGCGAACAAGTCCGACCAACCAGACACATCTGGATGATTATCCGCTGCCACTAATAAAGAAAGTGAACTCATCCACATCGTCATCAACCCGAAACAAACAACAGCCTTTTTCATTCCAATGTCCTTCCAAGTTCACCAAGCAAATGCGCCGACCGAACGGGCGACGCCCATCGAACAACGAAGCCTCATCCTTCAGCATACCCCTCTGTTCATTGATCGTTAAACCCGGCGAGACATGGGCATGTCAACACCCGAAAAATGACCCTACGATTAAGCAGCGGGCAAGCCAGATTGTAGCATGCGGCTGAAAAAGGGAAGGGATTCTGGTGGCACCATTGAGAGACGGCTAAAAATGGCCGAGTTCCAGTTGAAATGGTATCCAGTGTGCGGATTGCATGGTAAGCCGCGCGAGGCGGAAGGCTGCTGAACATGATCCGGTGTCCCGGTAGAGCTTCTCCAGCGGCGCATGAGACGCGAAAACCGCTACTTTAACGTCATCAGATAAGCCAACAGGTCAGCTGCTTCCTGAGCATCCAAATCCCTCAACAAATACTCAGGCATGAGCGAGGTTGGGGTCGGCGATATTTCTTCCACCTCGTCCATCGGAATCTTGACCACTTTTTGATCGACCAACTTGATGACAATCTGATCAGAATTACGCTGCATGACGCGTCCTGAATAAACATTACCACGATCCGTCACGACCGCGTACGTCACGAATGCCGGTTCAATCTTCTTCGACGGTGCGATCACTTCGTGCAACAGTTCCGCTGGCTTGTATTTACCACCAATAGCGCTGAGTGGCGGCCCGAGATCGCCACCGTTCCCAAAGATTTGGTGACATGAACGGCATTGCACTTGGTTGTCGTTCCAATACAGGTGTCGTCCTCTTTGCGAATCGCCAATCACGTCAAGCACATTTCCGACATCAAACCGATTACCCAAGCGTTGCTTTTTCTGCTCGGCTGGCAAAAAGGGCTCCAAAAGATCTCGGATGTATGCAGCGGGCATGGTGCGACTTTGCGCGACAATCCGATCTTTGAGCTCCGTGGGAAAGTCCTCCGCGTAAAGTTTCTGGGTCGTTGCCAAAGCACCCTCGGGCGTGGATAACAAATCCGAAATGAGTTGCCGATGCGTCTCCGGTTCTTTCAATGTCAGAAGTTGCTGAAAACGATTCGACCATTCATTTTTTTTCCTCAAGTCACCCGTTGGTCGCATCTCAGCAATCCAATCATGAACGACTTGCAAACCGACAGGATCAGTCATCGTGACCCCTACGTGAGGCATCCGCCCGGGCCCCTGCTTGGCAAGCCGATAAAACATCACAGAACGATACGGATCCTGCGGCACAAGAATTCGGGCATCAGGCAATCCCAACATTCCTTGCGCTGGTTTCTGATCAACGAGAAATGTCTTCTCCAGCGGCAAATCATAATCCAGATGAATCACAGAAGCGCCGATTCCACCAGGCTGATGACAATGCACACAGTTCGCATGTAGATAGGACCGCGCACGACGTGACAAATCCTCAGACGTGTCCTGCGGATCGACAAGCCGACGATGCGCCTGATCAGCCGGGGGTTTCGCGGCGAGAATTCCTTGACGATACCAGTCGTCTAACTGAGAGGAAGATTGAGCGCCCGAACAATTGGCTTGCAGCCAATTCAACCCTAAGACAGCTCCCAGATTGAGAGAGTGACACAGTTTGCATTCGGCGCGACTTGCCACATGCCAAACTTTCGGATCGCCGGCCGCTCCGACGTAGTTCAGATCGGCGCCTTCCGTTGGAGCTAAGAAGGCGTCATTCTGCTGCTCATTCCAAACATACGTGTACGGTCGCCATGTTCCGTCATAACGGTGCATCACTTGCGTTTCCAGACGACGCGAGTGCAGCTCAGGGCCTGTTACAACAGTACGCGCAATCACAGTTCCGTCAGGAAACGTCCAACGGTTGCTGAGATTTCCTCCAATCTGAGCATCTCCGGGCAGCGCGAGCAGCCGCGTCGCCTGCATTCCGTCGGCCCAAGTCGGTACGTTGACTTGGTACGGTAGCACACCCTCCGCGGGTTGATGTTCGGCGACTGATTGAAACAAGCCAGTGTCGCTCAAACGCACTGGAAAGCGGTCGCTGCTATCCTGAGCATCATTCTCGACAAGCTTGTAAATTTGATTGGTGCGTTGATGATCCAGCAAATACAGCTCACCTGCATTGGTTTCACCCCAAGCCACAATCTGTAATGACGAGTCGGCCAACTCGCGTCGTTCAGTCAACTGCTTACCGTCGTATGTCAGACCCCAAATCTTGCCGGTGGCATAATCACCGTAAATATAAGTCCCCGTTAACTTCGAATGTAATTTGCCTCGATAAACAAAGCCTCCCGTAATTGATCGGGCTTCGGCATGATCGTGCTGCGTCACGGGCGGTCGAATCGGAGTTGGGCCACGCTTTTCATCTGGATGAATCGGTTGGCTACCCTCCATAACGCTCCAACCGTAGTTGGCACCGCGCTCGACCCGATAGATTAATTCCCACGTATCCCAACCCACATCGCCAACCCAGAGATCACCCGTCTCTCGATCAAAGCTCATCTTCCACGGATTTCGAAAACCGTAGGACCAAATTTCAGGACGAGCCGACGGCAGATCAACAAATGGATTGTTATCCGGAATTGAATAATTTCGCTCACCATCCGTTTGGTCCACATCAATACGAAGAATGGCAGAAAGCAGATTAGTGACATCTTGACCAGCGCGTAACAGATCAGGTGGATTCGGTCCCGTCCCGTCTCCGGTCGAAATATAAAGAAACCCATCGTGACCGAACTTCAGGGAACATCCATTGTGTCCGCCGGCCAACCATCGGATCAAAATGCGTTCGCTACACGGAATGAGTCGAGGAAAATCCGTGAAGTCGACCTCAAAGCGGGAGATTACGCTTCCGTCAGGTGCGTTCCCTGAAAGGATATAGCAGACGTAAACATACGGCTGCTCAGGATACTCAGGATGAAAGGTCAACCCGTAGGTCTGAGAAATATTTGGAATGAACGATCGCAAATCGGCAAACAAATCTTTTTGCGTGATGTCAGATCGATCGGGGAATGAAAACACCTTCCCACCGACCTCGACTACGAACAGACGGTCTGACCTCGGCGCGTTGGTGATCGTCACGGGCTGGGCAAACTTGAGTTCAGGAAAAGCAAGCTCGACACGATACGGGGGTGGTGGATCGGGAGCCCCGCGAAACCGTGATTGGTTCCAGGTTCGGCGAGATTTGGCCGTCGTCTCCTCCTCGCTACCGATCGCAACCGTGCCGATCGCAACAGCGATCCAACCGACAAAAAAAACGAAGCGGATCAACGAAATCGCTCGCCGTGACGCGAAATCGATCGCTGCCACAATATCAATCATCCGGTCTCGAATCATAGTCGGCGCTGCCCCACAAATGATGATCACTTCCAAGACGCCCTCATTGTATCAGAAGATCAGTCCAATCTCGCGAGTCGGCGTTTATCAAACCCAAGAAGTTTTGCGGCCAGAAAACCCTCCCAAGAAGGCATCCTATCGAACTCCATCGGACATTACCTCAGAGCAGCAAGCGAGCCCTGTTGGAGGATAGATAATTAGAAACAAGCTACCATCTCGACAGCGTTTGATTGCTGGCCAACCGAATCCGGTAGATGAGCAGCAACTTTTCGGCTGATATTGCGAAACACATCCGCGAACCAAAATCCCCATCTCGAGCGAGGTAGAGGAAAAGCGATCATGACGCAAAACAGGTCAAGCCCCGCTACTCATTTCCCGTTGTCCGCTCAGGAAATCCAATGCTCCAGTCCCTTCAGCGGGACGTTTTACGTCGACGGCGAATTCGTTCGAAACGAATCCGACAACCGATCGCCACGGTTTCGGAGACTGCTGGAAGCTTTTGCTGCAAGGCCGCTGCAATCGCGTCGTTGACGTAACGCTTGGTTACTTTTGATGCATCAGTACTGTCATCCATCGCGCCCATGTAGACAAGCTTACGATTCTCGTCGAGCACAAAAAACTCAGGGGTGTAGGTTGCTCCGTAATCACGAGCAATTTCCTGAGATCCATCGAACAGATAGGGAAAACGAAAGCCTTGCTCTTTAGCTCGCAGCTTCATAGCAGCCGGCAAATCTTCTTCGATCTTATTGACGTTAACTGCAACAATCGCGACCTTCTCCTGATCGATCTCTGCGGCAAGCGACTTAAGACGAGCCTCATAATCAACCGCATAGGGGCAGCTATTACAGGTAAACACGAGCACCACGACTGGCTGTTTAATATCGGCAAGCGAATGCTTGCTGCCATCAACGTTTACCAGACCTTGCCAGGCAGGAGCCTTGTCACCAACGCTCAGCACGGGATTGTACTTTCCAGCAACAGCAGCCGAAACAAGCGTCGACGCCACGACAGTCAACAAGAAAAACCGAACCATGAGTATCCTCTCGTCACTGGATAGGCAAGCTAATATTTCTCCAACTGCTTGCTATTGATACAATCGACTAACGCTCTGATTGTAGACTTGACAACCCTCAACTAGGAATCCCAATCATCAAGTTGTTGCATCCAACGGTCTAATTGTTCTTCATCTTCTTCGTCCTCTTTATCCGACTCATTCACGGTAGGCGGGTGATCCGAAGAGGATTCCGAAGCAGTCAGCGAATTCCTGCCATGGGCAGAGTCTTCACTGCTCGGTGGAGAATCAATCGGCACATCATTCACAGGGGGCGTTGTCGCCGGATCATTCAACGTGATGCCTAGGTCATAAGTCTTCATCGTTGCTTCTTCACGAATGCGTTTGATCTCATCACAACAATCGGAAACGGCTGGCAATTCCCGCAGATCAATGTGAAAAATCGTCCGCGCATGCTCTACTGCGACAATCGGCAAGCTCCCCCAAGCAGTGCGCCCTGGCCGACCATGTATTTCCAATTGGGCAAGTTGTTGATGAGCTTGCGTGGCATCAATCCAACTGAGCATTACCATATCGCTCGTGATCCCCTCCAAACATAACAGTCCCGTGTCGCCCGGCTTCAGGCGAGTCAAGTCAGGTATCAATGTCACTTCCAACCCGTGAACCATCAATAGTTCTGCCACGAGACTACTCTCAAAATCTCGCTGAGTTGAATTTGCGCGAGCTGCTTGCGAAAGTACAACAATGATGCGTCTAGCCACGACGGAATTCCTTCATTACCTTTATCCACATGATCAACCGAGGGGCACTCATGATGACTTTACGGATTTGATCGAGACGCCTGAATAAGTTCATTCGTCGAATGACGTTTTCGAATATCATAGAACAGCTTTGCCTTAACTTTCCCGTCTGGACCAATCAAAAAGGTTCCCGGATGAGGGACTCCCTCAAATCGTTTCTGTGGAACGTCATCGTTCCGTACGTGGTAGGCATCGATAGCTTGGCTCGACTCATCAGACAACAAGGGAAACTTGACCTGTTGGGCGATGGAGAATTCGCGTAACACCTCAGGACTGTCGTAACTGATGGCAATCACTTGGATACCTGCCTTCTCGATCTGCTGACGATCTTTTTGCAATTGAACCAATTGCTGAACGCAATAAGGTCACCAGTCGGCCGAGCGATGAAAGACCAAGGCGACAAATTTATCCGGTTTGACAAATTCTGAAAGTTGACGAAATCGACCAGTCTGGTCTTTCAAACGAAATCCAGGAGCAACTGCCCCGGCTGCGATGCCGGGCATCGAATCACGATTGGCAGCCTCGTCCGCACCACACAATCCGATCAACAGAATGGTTAAACATAGCCCCAATGTCACTCGAGTTCGATTCACCATTTTACATCTTTCGCAAAACTATTTTTGATAGTTCCTTTAAAAGCTCCCCGGACGAAATCAGGAAAAGTTCACCCTCACGAGTATCAACCTGCGAGGAAAGTTAAGCAAGCCGATGTACAGAATCTCAATCATCTAGAACTTCAGCATGTCTCTTCAAGCATCGCTCCGTCCTTCCGGCGAATTCGGTCGTTTCAACAGTAATTCGACCGGTGAGCTTCGCCCGTTTGCAAACCGTTCGTCACAAAATTGCCGATCACGCCGAGAATAAAAGCTAAGGGCCTTTATCTATTCCTGCAAGAAAACTCCCTCCTTTTTCGACACCCAGGCTGCCAATAAACGAGTCTGACAGCAACGACAGCAAATCGGCTCTCAAGCGATCGTGCTTCTCAGCCTGTCTCGACCCTCGATGGAGCGGTAGAAACGATCGCAACTCGCTGAACGCCCCCATTGCCTTGAAATTTCGAGCAACCCAAGGCGAACAAAAGGGCAAAATCAGCTTAACCACCTAACTCACTGAGACTTACTGAGAATCGTTACAACCGGAACACTCAATACAACATTGAAGTCCCATCCAACTGAAATCCGACAATCCTGATTGAAACGAACATTCGTGCGAGCGTTTGTTCTCGTGGTCAAAGCAGTCTGTCGATCGCTATCTGATTCTTCTGGACAATCAAGATGCTAAAAACCTGGAATTCCCCTAGCCAATCTCCGCAATCAGCTGCTGACCTTGGTCAATTAGCGCTGTTGCTGCTGGCCGTCGTGATCGGTAGTTCGGTCGGCTGCAAGCGATCCTATTATCGAAAAAATGCGGACGCAGAAGCGTATGAGTTGATCGCTCAAAAAGCAGATGATCCTCGCTGGGATCCGCCTCGCATCAGCATCAAGATTGACCCGCGTTCTCGCATGTATGACCCTTTCAATCCCGACTTCCCGCCGATGCCTCCCGACGATCCCGCATCCGACAAGTTGATGTATTGCATTGACGGCAGGCGGAACTATCAAAAATGGACGAAGGACGGCACGACGCCGTATGTCGAAAACCCCGACTACATGCAGTATTTGCCTCTCAATAAGAACGGGATTCTCGTTCTTGATTTACGCCGCGCTGTCGAACTGGCGCTAATTAATGCGCCGAACTACCAGGAAGCCTACGAGTCACTCTACCTCTCAGCGTTGGATGTAAGCGCTGAACGTTTTGAGTTCGACGCCCAGCTATTCGGTGGCAGCAACATTATTTACCGCGCCAATGGCAAAGACCGAGGTGGCACACCACGCAGTGGGCTCCGTATCGATTCCGACCTGGCGGTACAGAAGGCGTACATCACGGGCGCAGACCTGATTGTCAACTTCGCCAATAGCATCATTTGGGACTTTCACGGACGCGACACCAACGCCGCCTTCAGTCTGGTGGATTTTTCTTTTGTCCAGCCGCTCTTGCGAGGTGCAGGAAAAGATCGAGTCCTCACTCAATTGACACTGGCGGAAAGAAACCTTCTGGCAAATGTCCGGCAACTGGAGCGATTCCGACGTGGTTTCTACTTGGAAATCGCATCGGGTGCGGGAGGCGTCGGTGGCCCGTCACGAATCGGTGGCTTGTTCGGTGGTTCTGGGCTCCAGGGTTTCACTGGCGTCGGCGGTGGATTTGGCGGTGTGGGTGGCGTCTTCGGTGGAGGCGGCGCATTCGCTGCGGGCGCAGCTCTCCAGGTAGGCGGCTTTTACGGCTTGCTTCAAGATCGTCAAAACATCCGAAATCAACAAACCAACATCGCAGGCTTGAGAGCAAACGTCGTTCGCTTCCAGCAGACGCTGAACGAAAACCTCCTGCAGATCCCTGAAAACCCCACCCAGGTTGTCAGCGATCGCTTACAAATCGCACAGGCGCGTCAGCAGCTTTACGATACTGAATTTGCCCTCGCCAGTGCCGAGGCCGGCTACCAGTCGTCCGTCGACAATTTCAAGATTGAATTAGGCCTCCCGCCCCACATCGGCGTGGTGATCGAAGATCCTTTGCTCGATCAATTTAACCTACTCGATACGGCGATTGTTCCGCTGCAAATCGAAGTCGCAGATTTGAGCGCGATGGTCGGCTTGACGAACGAACAAATCCTGGCCGCTGTGAATTATGAAGAGCGAGATGGTCAACGGGTTGCAACGCTTGAATGGACGGAGGCCCTGGAGGGACATGTCGGAGAACTCAAGAAAGCACTCGGCCGCATCAAGATATTGAGAAACACCTTGATGACGCACAATATGGCTCGCGCTCGCGCCGACATCGATGCTTTAATTGCCGCGTTACCCGAAAGGCGCAAGTCGTTACACCGCTTAAGTGAGAAATACCCGGTCGTCCTCAGCGAAGAGATGAAATTAGCCATCGAAAAGCAAACTCGGCTACCAGCCGACATCGACCGCAGCATCTTGAGTGTCAACCGACTCGATAACCTCAGCAAAGATTTGGAACAAGAATTCAATCGTCTGCAAACCCAATTCAAGGGATACGACGAAACAATCACCAAACTCGATGCGACAATCGAACGATTGTCAGCCCGAGCGGATCTACCTGACAAGGAAGACATTTACACCGAATTGGAATCCGAAGTCATCTTCACGATTCCTGGTCTGTTGGCAGATCTAAGTTCGGATGTGCTTGACCTTTCGTTGGTTCAAGCGCGTGCCCGAACCGATGCTATTGATCTGATCCCTGTCGAACTATCGATGAAAGAGGCCTTGGGAATTGCTTCCATCAATCGCTTAGATTGGATGAATGCACGTGCCGGACTCGTCAACACCTGGCGAGCGATTGCCTTCGTCGCCAATGACCTGGAAGGCGTTTTGGACATCGTTGCCGACGGCGACCTCAGAACCGTCGGTGACAATCCCCTGAAGTTTCGCTCCACTACCGGAAGCTTGAGAATGGGCGTCGAGTTTGACGCACCGTTCACGCGGTTAATCGAACGAAACACTTACCGGCAAGTACTCATCGACTATCAGCAGGCTCGTCGTAACTATTACGAATTCATCGACCGTGTTTCCCAAGGCCTGCGATCTACCCTTCGCACACTTAATTTGAACGAACTCAATTTTGAAACTCGGCGCGTGGCTGTCCTGTCCGCTATCGAGCAAAGCGTTTTAAATGATGAGATCACCAGCCTCAATGAAGCTCGTGGAGAAGCACAAAGCGGCACGGCGGCCCGAGACATTGTTCAGGCTCTCAGCGATCTCCAGAATGCCCAAGATGCGTTCACAGGTGTCTGGATCACCTATAACGTCAATCGCCAGTTCCTCGACTTCAACCTCGGTACCATGCGACTCGATGCGCTCGGACTTTGGGTCGATCCGGGGCCCATTCGAGGAGGCGATCCCCCTTTCGTCATCGCGAATTGCCCAGAGGATGGTAATCCCATGCTCTCACCTGACGACGAAATGTGGATGAGGGAATCGGACGAATACCCCTCCTCAATGCCGGAAATTCTACCCCCGGGCGGTACAGAATCTGAAACAGAGCCGATTCGTATCTTTCGACTGCCGAAACCGAACGGAGCGGCCTAACCGACGATCTGCTGATGAAACAGCCGATTTAACGATCATCTTGTCCTGATTCGACCCACCACACAGCCCCCAATCCACCTTATCAACCCAACGCCCCAGGACATCGGACCTTGTCGTCGGGGCTCAAGAAGCAATAATGGGTCCGATGGACAGGCGTCCAAACCATTCCGCGCAGTAGAAGCAGCAATCACATTTGCGTTTATACTTAGGTAAGGTTTCTCTCCATCGGTGGCTTGCAGGACGAGTTTGCGACAGCGCTCGGACTGACAAGACCGTCCCGCCGGCGTAGAAACCTCCCCCCGACTTGCCCCCCGCTACCCTACGTTTGGCCGAGGTGATTATGTACTTTCTGACTCCTACTCGGCCTGCTCGCCGACCCAAAGCTCGACTTGCAGATCGTCGTGGGGTAACACGCACGACGGTCGTTTCAACGCTGTTGGTCGTCGTGTTACTTGGTGCCGTCGTCTGGTGGGCAAAGAGTGGAAATCGGAACGCAAAGATCGACGCTCCCCTGCTCACTTCGCTAACCCGCGGCCCCTACGAACACATCGTGTTGGAACAGGGTGAAATTGAGAGTTCCGAGAATGTCGAAGTCCGCTGTAGCGTCAAAAACCGCAGTGGGGGTAACTCACCCTCGACGACCATCCTCGACGTGATTCCTGAGGGAAGCACCGTGAAAGAGGGTGACTGGCTCGTCACGTTTGACTCGAGCGCGCTTGAGCAATCAAAGTCACAACAATTAATTCTGGTGAAAACCAGTGAAACGTTGGTGATCCAAAGCAAGGCAGCTTACGACACGGCCGTGATTTCGAGAAAAGAGTATTTGGAAGGCACCTACCAACAAGAACGCAAAACGATCGAGAACGAGATCTTTGTTGCAGAGGACAACCTCAAAAAGGCAGAGTTGTCTTATGACTCAATCAAGCGTTCGGTCGCTCGGGGACTCATCTCCTCCCTCCAACTCCAAGGCGAGAAGTTCAACGTCGACGCCGCTCGAAAACAACTTGAACTTGCCAAGCAAAAGCTCCATGTGCTCGATTCGTACACCAAGGAAAAGATGCTGACGCAACTGGACAGTGACATTGAAGCCGCCAAGATCAAATGGGAAAATGAGCAAGCGAGTTATCAAGAAGAGCTCAAGACGTTAAAGGAATACACCGAACAGATTGCGGCCTGCACCGCGATGGCTCCTCAGGATGGCCAGGTCGTCTACGCCAACGTCCGCAGTAGTCGCAGTGGTAGCGAATTCGTCGTCGAGCCTGGAGCATCGGTTCGCGAGCGTCAAGTCATCATCCGGTTGCCCGACCCAGCTAAGATGCAGGTCTCCACCAAGGTCAGCGAGTCTCAGATCAGTTTGGTCCGCGAGGGCATGGCCTGCACCATTCGGATCGATGCCATTGGGGACGAGTCACTGGAAGGGGTTGTCACCAAGGTCAACAAGTACGCCGAAGCAGGCAGTTGGTGGAGCTCGTCCGCAAAGGAATACAAAACAACAATTCAGGTCATTGACCCACCACCGCAAATTCGATCAGGACTGACGGCGGAGGTGCGAATTCACATCGAAAATGTCAATGATGCGTTGCAACTCCCTGTCCAAGCCATCATGGAACATAAGGGCCGAACGTTTTGTTTGGTCAAGACGGGAGATGAGTATGCAACGTTCCCGGTCGCCATCTCCTCCACCAACGACAAGGTTGTGGCCGTGAACGAAGCGGCTGAAGGGTCGCCGGCAGAGGGCTCCGAAGTGGTGCTGCATCCGCGCGGACACTTCGACCTGTTTGATTTCAAAAGCTTCACTTTCGAGGAAGATCAACCACCACCGGATGTGAGCAAATATGCAGCTCAAAATCGTGCTCGCGATGGCCAGGGAGCAACCGCCCGAGAGGGTGGTGCTGGCTTTGCTCAACGCCCCGGTGGACCACCGCGTGGCTCCGCTGGCGGCAGACCGGGTCAAGCCGGACAGGGGCGACCGACGGGTGGTCCTCCAGGCGGCAGACCGGGTCAAGCCGGACAGGGGCGACCGACCAACACGCGTCCAGCAAATGGCGGCGGAAAACCGAAGAGTGGTGCTCAGGGCAACAGTGCTCAGGGCAACAGTGCTCAGGGCAACAGTGCTCAGGGCAACAGTGCTCAGGGCAACAGTGCTCAGGGCAACAGTGCTCAGGGCAACAGTGCTCAGGGCAACAGTGCTCAGGGCAAC